>JAZRLT010000125.1:0-16453 GCA_045646995.1 Eubacteriales bacterium
CGACGTTTGGAGACCTTTGTGGTCGATCATAGTGGTACACCGCTACCAACTGTAAAAGAAGCCGTAATACCAAAATGTCTTACTTTGTGGAGAATGGCTGACAGTTATCATGCGACACACGATGATTTTAACTTTTTCTTATGCACGGGTAAGACAGAGTACATTTTCTCGATAAAAGCAGAGAATACTAATATTTATTGTGGTGCGTCGTACAATATTGTTTTCGACCTCGGTTTGTTTAGCGGTGGGCAGTTCTTCAGAATTCGAAATTATAAAGATAATAGTGAGAAATGGTGTAAATTCCATTGTGATTTCTCTTATGAGTCAAGGGACGTAAAAATTCCGACCGAACAATGTGAGCTTGGCAAGTGTCTTATGACAACGAAAGGTCTCATGTGGTGTATTAAACGGTATACCGATGATGAGATTGTCTTGCAGGGATGTGGCGACGATGAATATACCTATCGCCGCACCGATAACAGGACCGAACAGTTCTCTACCATATAAAATATGAAGGTTCGAAATTGTTGGGGTAACTCAAAAAATCCTGAATGCGAAAGTGTTCAGGATTTTTTACTTATTCATTTTTTTGCTCTTCACTTTTCACTAAAATTTGCATTCGGATTTTTTGTAAGGTAAGAAGTAATAGAGAAAAGTGAAGAAGCAAATATCTTGTGCTCCGAATGGAGTAAATTGACAATATCGCGTCATTATGCTATACTACATTAAATGAGGTGATCAACTTTGTATAATGGTATTGAAATTGACGACACTAAACTGTTGATATGGGTAATTATTTCTACCTTAGGTCTATTATTTACTGTTATTGCTGGCGTTGTTGCATATTTTTGTTTTTATGATAAAGAAAATTCAACAAACGCAAAAAGAATAAAAGAGCTCAGAAAAAAGGCTGTAAGTGACCCTATTGCAGCGAAACGACTCGTGAAAATGGAACGCAAGCACAAAAGAAAAACAAAAAACGATCGCTTGCATAAAATTTTGGCTTTTTCTTTAATATCGATTTTGCTTTTCATTAATATAATTTTTTGTGTTATTCCTACTTGGACGGATTATATCAAAAAGGATTATATCCTCTACGAAGGTAATATATCTGTAGAGAATGATATCGTTTTCGGGTTTCGTGCATATAGAGAAACATCAACTATCACATTGGACGACGGTAAAGAGATATCCGGTTCTTTAGCATTAGAAGAGGGGCAATATTACAAAATAATCGTTTATTCAAAACGTAGTGAAATATTGCTTGGCATGGAATAAGGAGGGCAATATAATGAGCAAAAAGAAGATAGTGTTAATAATAATATCTATAATTTTGGCTGTTCTTATTACTGTATCCGGATCGTTGCTCTACTTTATTTTCAGTGTAAGAGATAAAGTTGATTACGATATTAGCGAGTGGAGTAATCTTGAAAAAACGTATACCTATCTTCCTTCCGTTGAAGAAATGGGCGGGTATAGTGATTTGAAATCCAAATATCAGCATAGGGATTGTTTTATTTTCCAATCTGATACTTATATTTTGAGAGCAACATATTCAGAAGAAGCGTTCGATATACAAAAAGACGCCATTTTGAATAATTATTCTTTTCAAGAAAACGTTGTAGATTATGGAGAGGAAGTTGTCGAGAAAAAAGCCACTTTTAATTACGATGACTTTCATTTTCAAATGTTGTCATTAAATAAATATAATCTGTATTACCCCAAGGAAATGGTTTTTGTTGGCATTTCCGAAAAGAAAAACGAGATTGCTTTCATTTATTTTTATGATATTGATTTAGATTATATCGGATCCTCTTTTGAAGATTTTATTGTAAATGAATGCGGTTGGGAATAATTTTGTTTTTATGTTATAGTACAAACGGGTGATAAAGATATGAATATGAAGAAAATCGTTTTTTCAACGTTTGTCGTAGTCGGGCTGATATTTATAGTTGTTGGTGCGATAGTTTGCTTAAAAGTATTTGATTATAGCAATACAGCAGAAACGACTGCGATAATTACCGATATTGAAACTTACTATGAATATGTTGGCGGAGACAGGCGTGTACATCATAAAACTTATCTCTCGTATGATGTTGACGGTCATTCATATTCCTGTGTTTCCCAAATGTATTCTTCTTCTTGGAATATAGGAGATGAGATTGAGGTTTATTATGATATTGATAATCCCCAAAGCGTTAGGTCTAAGGATACGGATTTGGCCTTGTTAGTAATCCCGTGTCTTGGCGTGCTCTTTTTTTGTTGGGGATCGATAGTGTTGTTAGTAAGCCGTAAAAAAGCAAAGTGCGAGGCAATATAATGTACGAAGAATTGATAACAATGGCAAAAGCCAAGCTCGTTGACGGCGGCGATAATATTGAATCGCAAATTACGATTTTGTTGTCTGCGAATAACATTTTCTACGTAGCTGTTGATGATCTCGACGGTTCGATTTGTGAGAGCTTGAAGAGTAATAACGACACTAAAATCGCCAAAATGATTACAATGTGGAAAAACGGATCGATTGATCTGTCGTCCTTCGCCTTCCGAAGAGCGCTTCTGCAGCTGAATCAAGATAATTCCGATACCGAGATTATCTTGCAGGGCTGGGATTGCTATAATACAAAAAAGTTGTCTGTAACAATTTAAATATCAAAAAGGAGCATAATATATGAAAGTAACGTTACTCGGTGATTCTATTCGCCAACAGTATTGTCCGAAGGTTAAAGAAATTCTCGGAGAAGGATTCGAGGTATGGGCACCCGAGGATAATTGCAGGTTTGCGAAATATACCCTGCGCGGACTTTTCGATTGGGCCATGAATATGGAGGGCTCGGAGATAGTTCATTGGAATAACGGGCTTTGGGATCTTTGTAACCTCTTTGGCGACGGCACGTTTACTTCTGATGAGGAATATGCAGAAAATATAATTCGTATTGCAGATATCTTAAAAAAGAAATACAGTACAGTTATTTTTGCGACAACTACACCTGTAAGAAGTACAAACGTATTTAATAATAATGAGGATATCGATAGAATCAATAAATTGATCGTGCCCTTGCTTAAGGAACGCGGAGTGATAATCAACGACCTTAATGCGCTTTTACGCTCGGACCCTGACAGATATATTTGTGATGACACCATTCATTTGTCCGACGAAGCGATAGGAATTTGCGCTTCGCAGGTTGCTGAATATATAAAGGACGCGGCGAATAACATTTCTTATACTTCTGATGATATTGAATTAAATCGTAATGAACTTGCACACGACAGCACCGGTGCGCCCGTGTTGATATGAATAAAAAGAGAGGATTATTAAAATCCTCTCTTTTTCAGTAAATTCAACTTCGTTCAGTCAAATTAATTATACACAATCACCTCATAAGGGTCATACACAAAGCTTTGGATAATTGCATCGTAAACAAACGTCGAGCAGATTGTCAGCGAAATCATTATACCCATAACAATATAATCGCTCTTTTTATATTTTACACCGCGTCGGTAAATTGTGTATGCGACTATACAAGCCACCGTCATCGAAATGCAGGCTGTCGTATCACCGCGGAATATTGCGTAATTAACGTTCGATAAAATAAATGTAAAGGGAATGAGTAGCTTATAAGAAAATATACTGTTTGAAATTTCTTCTGCCGACTCGGCTTTCTTTTTATCAAAGCCGTATATTACACCAAATGCCGAAAGCAAACCGATAGCGCACCACAGTACTAACCAAAAGATATTCGAAGGTGTTTCGAGGAAATTTGTGGTGTAGGAAGAATATGCCCATGCCCATTCTGCATCCGTTCTAAGCTCGCGTAACAGTTCTCTAAATGCTTCAAACGGTATACCGCGTTCTTCAAATACTCTTAGATAAAACGACTCCGGTCTTGTCGATGGGATAATCCCGTTCTTTATGGTTTCATCGAACTCCGCACGGAATATAAAATAGGAAGTCTGGTTAACTATGGTACCAATACTAAACGCGATAAAATACAAAACAACAAGATATACACCTATCATAATTATGCCGTCGATAACAGAGTTGGCCCTTTCAAAAGCAAAGCATGAAAGAGAATAGATTACGAATCCGGCAATCAGGCAAACTATAAAATGTGCGACCAAATATTCATGTGCAATATTTCCGAACAATCCGTACGAGATGTTGTCAATAATTATAACGGCATAACTGGACACAAATGGTACAAACACTGCGATAATTCCCAAAAGATATTGTACAACGCCGATACCTCGCTTTGTGATAGGTAAAGAATAAAGGCAATCCAGATTGCGCTTCTTTTTCATAAACCCAAACATCCAAGCGGGAACGACTATCGAAAGAATTATCAGTATCGCTACGGGGTATGCGAGTAAAAGAGGGTAATATTTTACTTTGATTAATTTTTCATTGGTTATGCTTATTTTGATATCATCGTCGTTGTAATATGAGGCGGGTTCGTTGTACGCGCCATAACCCGAAACGTTATATATTTTTTCGCCGTCGTCTACAAAATAGCGCGTGTTCACTATCCGATACTCTCCGAGACAACCGAAAATAGATATAAGTATCATCAGGACGGTAATAATAATTATTGCGCGTGCGTTATTCTTCAGCTGATACTTGAAATAGTTTTTCATATTATTCCCCTCCTTTCGGATTCGACGTCATGAATGAATGCTTCTTCAAAATCAAGAGGAAGCTCATCCATAACCGCAGGCGAAAGTGCTTTTAACCGTTCGTAGAATTCCTCACCCTTGCCCTCGAGAACGATCGTTACAAATCTGCCTTTTATTTCGAGTGAAATTATGGGAAGACCTTCGAAGACGTCTTTGCTTACGGGTTCGATAAAAGCGAGCTCGAATTTACACATGCTGCCGACGTGCTCGGCGATGTCGCCCTGATTTTTTATTGTATTGTTATCGATAAGTATAAATCTGTCGCAAAAATCCTCTAATTCGCGGAGCGAATGGCTCGAAATAAGAACGGTAGTGCCGTCATTCTCTACAAGCTCGATAATAGCGTCCTTGAATATCTTTCGAGAGAGCGGGTCGAGCCCGTCGAACGCCTCGTCAAGCAGCATATACTTCGGCTTTACGGCGAGAGCAAGTGCGATAAATACCTGTCTTCGCATACCTTTTGAAAAACTTCGAAGCGGCTTTTTCGGGTCGATCTCGTATTTTGAGATAAGTCCGTTAAAAATATCCTTGTCGATACTCGGATAAAACGCTTTGTAAAACTCAAATATGTTTTTCGGCGTGCTTGACGCTGTATAGTAGGGGTCGTCGGGAAGGAAGAATATGTCTCGTCTCGTTTCGGCAAGGCTTGGACTTTTGCCGTCGTATAAAACACATCCGTTAGAATCGTATACGCCCGAAAGCAACCTTAAAAGAGTGGATTTGCCCGCACCGTTTATGCCGACGATACCCAAGATAGTGCCTTCGGGAATTGTAAGATCGATATTATCAAGAACTATCTTGCTGCCGAAAGAATGCGAAAGACCTTTAATCTCTATCATCATATACCTCCTTCAAAATCTCGGCGATAACGCCGTATTCAATACCCTTTTCCTTTAATTCATTCAATAGCTTGAATATCTCTCCGCGGTCGGAATCTGACGCCCCGCTTTCTCCCGAAAAGGTAACGAAAGCTCCCTTTTTGGGAAGCGAGCATATAAGCCCCTTTTCTTCGAGGAGAGTATACGCTTTTTGCACGGTGTTTGGGTTTACGCCAAGCTCGTTAGCCGCAACGCGTACGCTGGGTAGCTTTTCGCCGTCGCGCAGAACGCCTAAGCGTATATATTTTTCATACCGCTCGGCAACCTCGATATAAACGTCGCGCTTGCCCGTTAAGCCCTTTGGCATCTTACCGCCTCCTCTTTATCAATTCTGTATTATCTGTATTATCTGTGTCAACTGTATTATAATAGCGGCAACGACGATTGTCAATACTTTTTTATAAAATTCTAAAAAAGCGCGGTTGGATATGTTAAAAAGTTAATAATATTCAAATAATTTAATATTGAAGAAAAGACCTCTTTATGCTAAGATGAGATATATTAAAAGGAGGTTCGATTATGAAAAAATACTTAATTTCCTTTATAATCGCGGCAATAGTTGCGGTCGCTCTTCTCGTGGGATTTATAATTTCGATTCCGTTGGTTAATAACGGTTCTGCGAAGGACGTCGAAAAAAGTCTTACAGACATCGCTCTTCCCGAGGATACCGAGCTCGTCGAATCGATTTCCGAGGCGGGAAAGCTTGTCGGCAACGGTAACGGTATGCAGTATTTCGGCGCGATTCTGGTTAAGAGTGAATTGTCGGAAGAGGAATTGAACGCTTACTATTCCGAAAAGCTCGACGGCGCTGTCGTGAAAGAACAAAAAACGCAAAATATCGAGTTCCTCCACGGTTTTGTCTCTTTTGAGACCGAGCTTGATGAAAACGATAATTATTATATAGTCTACTGCTTCGGCTCCGGCATTTTCCCATTCTCCGAATTGGATATAAGAGGGCATTGACCTAAATAACAAAAAATAACCTACAACCTCCTTGAATATCGAAAAACGATAAAAATGTATTGACAAACGCAAAAACGCGTGGTATATTATAATCGTAAATCGAAGACGAGGAGGTTTTTTATGAAAAAGAAAATTATTATTGCATCTTGTATTGTTTTTGCGTTAATTACTTTTGTTTTAGTGGCTTCTGCGTTTGTGTTTTACTATTATCATCCCACTCATTATTCCTTTAACGACAAGTTTGTTATCGGCAATACGCCCGAGAACATAGAGGCAAAGTACGGCGAATTCTATCGTGCGGATAAAAATAAAAACGGCGAGATTAGTTATGCAACCTATATGATACACGACGACACTCCTGACTTTTTTATGGGTTACGACAATTCTTTATGGTATGATATTTATTTCGAAAACGGAACAGCTATTGAGGTTGAACTCCGCGAGGGGTATCCCGCAGGCTGATTTGAGCGTTGGCGAAGCGTTGACTTTTTAGTAAAAGGAGAAAGCGTATGAAAAAGCATCACAAAATTCTATTGGTCAGTCTTCTTGTTTTGGTCGTTGCGGGAGCGGGAGTTTTCGTATTGTATAAGGCGGATGCTTTTGTTTTCGACTATTCTGCCGAGTTTTTCAGCTCCGAACGTATGATATGGGACGGAAAAGAGTATTCGGCCATAAGCGGCGATTATACCGAGGGAAGAACTATCGCAAGGGACAAAAACGGCAATTTGCATATCAATACGGTCGAGCAGGACCCATCGCATACGTTTGTAGCCGTTCGCTCTTTTCTCGATAATTATTTGATGGTTGCGGATGATTATGCCGTTCCTGAGGCAGGTGAATTGACAACAGTCTCTTGGAACGGAGAATATATTACCGATACAGAGTTTTTAAATGCTCTTGCGAAAATCGAAGACGAAAAACAAACTTCCTTTACCTTTGAAACAGAGGGTATTTTCCGATGGACGGAAAATCAACGTATGAGGCGCTTGTATTTCGCTTACGAGAATTGCCCTGTTGCGACAAACTTCAAAGGATATATGGGAAAAGTGAATGGGAAATGGGTAATAACTACGTATATTTCGCAAGATGTAGTAAACGAGGACGGCTCTCCCAAACCGTATTCCGTCGGTTGTTATGAGATACCCGAGGAATATTGGGATATTCTTTCGAAATATTTCGGTTAAACATATAAAGATTTGATGGGGAGGATAAAATATATGAGCAAAACGGGGAAAATTGTATCGTTAGCATTATTAATTGCAGTTGCTTTAATAATCGGAGCATATCTTTTTATCGGTGCCCTTTGGAGCGGTATTTTTGACTTTATGAATGTTAAAGAAATTGCGACTTACAACAGTCCCGACGGTCAATATTCACTCGTTTTCGAGCAGGTTGGCGACCCTGCGTGGCCTTTCGGTCCAACGGACGTCAGGCTTACGTTGAAAGACGGCAACGGTAAAAGGATAGAGCAGATAGATACACAAATAAACGACGACGGAGCAAATGCAGGCGAGCATAACGTTGCATCGGTTACTTGGAATGACGACGAGGTGGTCGTTGTTTTGAGAGCTTCGGAAATGAAGGATAAGGAAATCAAGATACCGTATAATAAGAATTGATGTAGAAAACCGACGGGGACTCACTTCCGTCGGTTTTTCGTTTTTTGTGGAGTTGTGATACAAAATACATATACTTGCACTTCCACAGATAATATGCTATAATACCAAAAAGGCGGTGAGTTGTGATAATGCATGACGTTATACTTTTAATAATGGAATTACTCGGCACGGTTGCTTTTGCGGTTTCGGGTACGCTTGTTGCGATAAGCTGCAGCCTCGATCTGTTCGGAGTTATGACCGTCGGTGTTGTTACTGCGGTCGGCGGAGGAATAGTCCGCGACTTGCTTATAGGAAGAACCCCGCCTCAGATATTTTCTAATCCGCTTATAATAATACTCGCTATATTGACCTCGACGGTCGTTTTCATTATCGCATATATAAGACGAAGAAAATTCAAATCGCTCCGCGAGAGAATCGAAAGAATAAATATCTGCTTCGACGCGATAGGTCTCGCGGCATTCTCGGTCGCCGGAGTGGAGGTCGTGTCGCTTACCACCCACTCTTCTAATGCACTTTTGGCGATAACCTTGGGCGTTATAACGGGCGTTGGCGGCGGAGTTCTGCGCGACGTGTTGGTTAATCAAAAGCCATATATTCTGACTCGACATATTTATGCCGTCGCTTCGATTATCGGTTGCGCGGTATATTACGCTTTAAGCGTTTGCTTCGATTACAAGGTCGTCGGAACGGTCGTTGCAATACTGTTGACGATTTTTATAAGACTTTTGGCGGCGAAATACCGTTGGGCATTACCTAAAATCAAATTCGACGAGCATAAATAAAAAACGCGTCCCCTTTTTCGAAGAAATCCTGTTAACCCGTATATAATAAATTAACGGAGCAGATTATGAAAAAGTTATCGCTGTTACTCGTGGTTTGTCTCGTGCTCTGCATTGCGGGCCCCTCTTCAGCGGTCATTACGCGGTGTACCAATGAGAATCCGACCGAAAAATCAATATATTCGTCGGAAGCTAACGAAATATCAAACTCGAGTGAAGTATTCGAAGACGAGGTTTCCGAAGCGCCCTTTATTAAGGTGCGTAAGGTTATAATTTTCGAAGAAAATGAACGCGCCGAGAAACCGGTGAACACGAAGGCTTACGAGGGATCCGAGGAGTGGCTTCTTAATTCGAAAAGCTATTTCGTTTACGATTCGACCGAAGGTATTGTATCGCTTGAGGGCGAACTCGACGATAGAATATATATGGCGTCGATTACCAAGCTTTATACCGTCAAGGTCGCGCTTGAGTTTTTGGAATCGGACGAATCGGTCATGGTCGGAAGCGAGCTTAATAATCTTGCCCATGATTCGTCGGTCGCCGGACTTAAAAAGGGTGACGTTTTGACCGTTGAACAGCTCGTTGCGGCGATGCTTCTTCCGAGCGGAAACGACGCGGCTTACGTTATGGCGGTAGCGGCGGGTAGAAAAATATTAAACCGTCCCGCTTGCGGTGCCGGTCGCGCGCTTGAAGCTTTTTTGAAAGAAATGAATCGCCAAGCAGAAAAGGACGGCTTGAGCAACACTCATTTCGCGAACCCCGATGGGTATCATAACGACGACCACTATACCTCGATGCGGGACGTTTTGACCATCGCGAAGATAGTTTCGGATATTGATTTGATAGTGAAGACAACTTCTATGATGAGTTTTGATGCCGACATAGGCGGACGTTTTCTTACGTGGCGCAATACGAATCTTCTCGTATGGTCCAAATCGAAATATTATCGGGAAAACGTTATCGGACTTAAAACGGGTTATACCGAAAAGGCAGGTCAATGTATTCTCGTTGCCGAAAGGCGCGACGAGGGGTTGAGAATAGTAGGTGTTTTCGGGTGCGATTCTGTGGAAGCGCGCTACGAGGCGGCTTGCGCACTGTTGAATGAGTAAAGGGAACATATTATGGACATAAAAGCCAAATCGAAATATGATTATGAAGCGATCAGGGCATTGATTCGTATTTCGGCATTTAAAAAGGATAACCCTAAGGTTGTTTATATCGTTTCTGTAGTGTATGGACTTTCTTTGGCGATGATAATTACTGTTGCCGGTATGTTTTATGGCTGGATGAATATGTATAATTACCTTTTGGGGGTTATTGTATTTATTCTCTTGTTGATGAATTGGGCGTACTTTTGGCTTCCGAAGATAACTTATAACAAAATGGTTGAATTTCGAAATCTTGAAAATGAGTTCACGTTTCTCGATGATTCACTAAAGATAATTTCCAAAAATGGCAAATACACAGGAGAAGCGGAGTTCAAGTATTCTATCCTGCCCAAGGTGATCGAAAACTCGAAGTATATTCTCGTGTACCAAAATAAATCTCAAGCTTATATCGTCGATAAATCCACTATTGAGGGCGGTACGGTCGAGGAGCTTCGAAACGTCCTTCAAGCAAAAATAAACGGAAAATATATTATTTGTAAGTATTGATAATTGAAAGAATAAACCAAAACGGCTCGCGCGAGCCGTTTTTTGTTGACTAATATTCGTATTTATGATAGAATTACTTGGTTGAAAAAAGATATGGAGAAATTATATGGAAAGAGAACGTTTGGGAAGCCGACTCGGATTTATCCTGCTTAGCGCGGGATGCGCTATCGGCGTCGGTAACGTTTGGAAGTTCCCTTGGATGGCGGGTCAGTACGGCGGCGGTGCCTTTGTTTTGATCTATCTTGTGTTTTTGGTTATCCTCGGACTTCCTGTTATGACAATGGAATTTTCGCTCGGCAGAGCGAGTCAGGCGAGCCCCGTCGGACTTTATCAAAAGCTTCAAAAAGACGGTCAGAAATGGCATCTTCACGGTTACGCCGCGCTTACGGCTAATTTGCTTTTGATGATGTTTTATACCTCTGTTACGGGTTGGATCCTTTATTATTTCGTCAAGTTTTTAAAGGGCGATATGACCGGCTTGACTAACGAGCAATCGGCGGAGCAATTCGGTAATATGCTGTCAAATCCTGTAATTATGGTTGGGTTTATGGCTGTCGTCGTAATACTTGGATTTGTCATCCTCTCCTTTGGACTCCAAAACGGTGTCGAGAGGGTCACGAAGTATATGATGATAGTTCTCCTTTTGCTTATGGTCGTGCTCGCGGTGAACAGCTTTACGCTTGACGGTGCAAAGGAAGGCTTGACCTTCTATTTGAAGCCCGACCTTTCTAAAATTAACGGTAACGTTATCGTCGGCGCGATGAATCAGGCGTTCTTTACGCTTAGCCTCGGTATCGGTTCTATGGCTATTTTCGGTAGCTATATCGATAAGGACCGCTCGCTTATGGGCGAATCGGTCAATATTCTTGTTCTCGATACCTTCGTTGCGATAACCGCGGGATTGATAATTTTCCCCGCTTGCTTTACCTTCGACGTTGAACCTGCGGCAGGCCCGAGTCTTCTTTTCGAGGCTATGGCAAAGGTATTCAATAATATGGCGGGCGGACGCTGGTGGGGGGCGCTTTTCTTCCTCTTTATGTTCTTTGCCGCTATGTCTACGGTTATCGCCGTTTTTCAGAATATCCTCGCTTGCGTGCGCGAGCTCACGGGTTGGAAGCTGACTAAGACCTGTCTTGTTTGCGGTATCGCGCTTCTGCTTTTGTCTGTGCCTTGCGCCCTCGGTTATAACCTTTGGAGCGACTTTAAGCCCTTCTCGTCCACGTCTGCGGTCCTCGATTTGGAGGACTTTATCGTAAGTAACTGCCTTCTTCCTTTGGGTGCTTTGTGTTACGTTTTGTTCTGCGTTACGAAAAAAGGCTGGGGATTTGATAACTTCCTCGCCGAAGCGAACGCGGGTAAGGGAATGAAGGTCAAAAAATGGATGCGTCCGTATATGACCTACGTTCTTCCTGTAATAATAGTTGCCATTTTCGTGATAGGCATATTGACCTTCGAATTTGCCGATGATTTCACCATTCTCGGCTGGATAAAGGGTATGATATAATAAAAAAGAGGCGTATTGCCTCTTTTTTGTTTTAGTCGTTATAAAGCGGAGGGCGGTAAAGGATACCGTCAGCGTCTTCGTATATGTAATGTGTTTCAAACGGGGTGGTAAGCTCGTGGTCAACCTTGCGTTCGACGCCGATCTTTTTACCGTCTATAAATACAGTGTAATGCTTGTCCAAGGGTCTGGAGGCTGCTACGCCGATTCGCCAAGCGCCCAAAAACAAACCGATAAGGAAACAACAGAAAGCGCAGGATATTATCCAAGAGAGATAAAAGAGAATACTCTTGAAAATATACGCGATAAACGTTTTGATTTTTTCACCCTTGGGCGATTTTTTGAAAATGCTCAAAACAGGCCAAGCCATGAATATAGCCATCACAAAACCGGAGCCAATAATACTGAAGAGCATAATTCCGAGCTGAGTTCCGATGTCACCAGAAAAGTCCAGCGAAAGGGGAAGCCCTATTGCACAAAAAAGGAAGATGAACGTGAACAATAGTCCCGGATACGCCAACGCCATATGACCTGCGTGGTAACGCGACTTGATTTCGGCTTCTTCGATGATGGTTCTTCCTTCATAAGGCGATGGACGCGCGGCAATAGGTGCACTCACCGACGACCCGCAATTGGGACAAAAATTTCCGGAAACTTCGTTTCCGCAATTTTGACAAAAAGCCATAAAAACCTCCAAAATGTTTATATTAATCATATTATATGACGATATGTCATAATTGTCAAGAGTAATTATGACAAAATGTCATTGAGGTGATTATGTGAAAAATAATTTGCGTGTTTTGAGAAAAGAAAGAAAGCTGACACAAATTGCGTTGCAAATGAAAACGGGTATTGAGCAGGCGATATTGTCAAAATACGAGAGTGGCGCGCGCATACCTACGACAGAGAATCTGTTGATACTAGCCGATTTTTATAATGTTAGTATTGATTACATTCTGTGCCGTACCGATAAACGAGAAATAAACCATTAAAAAAGAGCCGAAAGGCTCTTTTTACTTTAATTCTTTTATTCCGCTTACGGGTGCAACGTTTAATCTGACGGAGTCAAGTGAGTCGGTGTCGACAGTGATTCCGTTATCGTTAAGAGAAAGGTAGCTTTCGCGGTACGCAAGCTCAGGGAGGTTATTTTCCTCGCTTAAGTGGGCGAGCATAAAGCTTTCCGCGCCGTGTTTAACAAGATGGGGAAGAAGCTTCGCGCAAAGCTCGTTCGAAAGGTGACCCTTTGCGCCGAGAATTCTTTGCTTTAACGAATAGGGATAGCTTCCGTGACGTAGCATATCGATATCGTGATTAGACTCGATAACAACGCGCCTGCATCCCGAAAGTCCACGCAAAACGCCCTCGGATAAATGACCGATATCGGTGAAATATCCGATCTTTTCTTCACCCGCGCGTATACGGAAGCCGACGCTCCCGCGGGAATCGTGCGGGGTAGGTATAGCGCAAACAGCTCCGTCGCGAAGCTCGATAGCGTCACCGACGGGGAGTGAATGAAGTCGATGTGCGCCGTTAATCATTTCGGAAATATATTCACAAGAGGATTCGGGCGCGTATATCGGCATTCCGTAATGCTTGCTGATAATAGGCAATCCCTTTATATGATCGTTATGCTCGTGCGTTAAAAATATCGCCGAGATGTTTTTTAAACTCGTTCCGAGCGTTTTTAACGAAGTATCAATAGCGCGAGCCGAAGCACCGCAGTCGATAAGAATCTCGTCTCGCCCGTATTTTATGTATGCCGAATTTCCCTTTGATGAGGAAAAAAGCATATAGATTTTCGCGTTTTCCATTAACAGCTTCTAATTTCGTTTTCTTCGACTACTGCCGCACCGTAGGGACGGATGGTGTATACCTGACAAGCGTTCTCTCCGAATACCGATTCGATAGCGGACTTATATTCGGAAACCTTGGACTCGGGAATATAAGCCTGAATGGTACCTGCGAAACCGCCGCCGTGCACACGGCAAATTGCACCGAAACGTTCGGTGATAGCAAGAGCGAGGGAAATGCCCTGTTCTTCGACGTTTTTGTTGGTGTAAACGTTTTGGAGGAACTTGAACGAGGAGTTGCCCGAGGCGGTAACAAAACTCAAATACTTGTCGAAATCTCCGTTTTTAAGAGCTTCCTTCTGAACGTCAACACGCTTGTTTTCGGCGAAGAAATGCATAGCTCTCATAATTGCTCTGTCGCCGACGTTAGCGCGTATATAGGGAATACGGTTCATAAAGTCATCTTCGTCGCACTCGCGGAGAGATTGCTTACCCATAAGGGTCGCTATGGAATGCATCTCCGAGGGAACCGACGCATAATCGTCGGTGAGATCGGCGTGGTTGCCGCCCGTGTTGACGATACAGAGGTTATATCCGTATTTGATTAGGTCGAAATCGATTTTCTCGGTCTTGGGGTTAGCGCTGTCCTCAAAATCCATCCATAAGCAACCGCCCGAGGCGCAAGCCGCTTGGTCCATAAGTCCGCAGGGCTTACCGAAGAAAACGTTCTCGGCGTATTTGCCCGCCTTTGCGAGCTCCATAGGAGAGATCTTGCCGTGGTTGTAGAATTCGGCGAAGATACTTGCGCAAATAACCTCGAATGCCGCAGAGGAGGAAAGACCCGAGCCGGTCATAACATCGCTTGCCGAATATGCCGCGAAGCCGCCGACCTCATAATTATTCTTGTAGAAATAGTCTGCCAAGCCCGCGATAAGCGCCGACGAGCTTCCCTTTCGTACCTTTTCGGGGTCGGGGTTGGAAATGTCGATTGTGTCCTCGCGGTAACCTACGCTCTTTATCTTGACTACCTTTTCGTCAAGCTTTGCGGCGATAGCGATAATATCGATATCCACCGAAGCGGCAAGCACGCGTCCGTTGTTGTGGTCGGTGTGATTACCCGAAAGCTCGGTACGTCCGGGAACGGAAAAGAGAGTTACGTCCAAATCGCCGTAAAGATTCGAAAATTCGGTAGCAACCGTAACGATTCTTTCGCGGCGGTTGAGTATATCCTTGTTGGGGTAAAGCTTGGAAATTACGCCGTCGAAGGCGCCGTCGTTGATTTTTTTGATCAGTTCGCTTGCACGCATAATAATTTATTCCTTTTCCTGGATTTTTTCTATCTCACAGATATAGACCGTGTGGTAATCGTTGTTTTTATAGTGTGCTTTAAGCTCGTCGCTTAAGAAGCATTCGGGAAGGATTTCACCCTTGTATAGCTTTTTGCCGTAAATGATTCTTTCTGCTTCGCAAAAGCCTATAAGACCGTTGTCGTTAAATACGGTAAGACCGGTTTCCTTTATCTTATCGTAATCTCTTCCGCTTTTTGTACCGCAGAATTTAAGCGCCTCGCGGTATTCCTCGCCGAAGAAGGAAAGCGAGATTCTGTCGCTTTCTTCGGTGAATTCGTGGGTGTAGCGTTGGGGACGTACAAAACAGAAAAATACGTTTTTGTTCCATAGAACTCCCAAACCGCCCCAGCTTGCCGTCATCGTATTTATACTTCCGTCGTTTCTCGCCGATGTGAGAAGCATCCATTTACTACCGATATCTTCGAAAACCGAGGATTTTAATTCGTTGGGCTTGATTTCCTTAAAGCTCATAAGAGTTACCTCCCGAATTATCTATTGCGTATATAAATATATCCCAAGCGGGGATATATTCTTTTTTTCTAAGGTAAAATTTATATTTGTGGTTGTGCTTGCGGATAAGTAAGGGTAGGTCGATAAGGTCCGACGCGCGATGGTAAAGCGCTATTGAAAGATTCGGCTTACAGCAATAAATCGTGTTCACCGCTCCGTGAATAACCGCTTCGTCCATTCCCTCGGCGTCGATCTTTATACTTCCGACGGGTACTCCGTCGGCTTTTATATGGGTATATCCGCAATATTTGTCGATGCTGACGGTTTTGATTTTCCCGTCTCCCTCGCCGCAATGCGACGCTCTGCTTCCGTCAGAGTTGAACGCTATCTCGCCGTCTCGGTCGGAAACCGCCGCGTTTTCGGGGATGATATCGCGAATATGCGAGGTGTTTTTGCAAAGCTTTTTGAACGTATGTCCGTCGGGCTCAAAAGCGACGATGTCCTTGTATGTGTCGCTGTGCTCGGCAAATTCGGTCGCCGTGTCGCCGTCGTATGCGCCGACGTCGATATGACGCTTGTTATGAAGGTAAAATTCCGCCGGCGCGTCGAACGAATCCTTGATATCGAGATAATTTATGTCGCCCGTGACATTATATTTGATAAGTCGTATAAATATGTCCTTGGATAAGTCGTCCGCGAGGGATTGGTAGACCTTTTCGAAGCTTTCGGCGTTTTCTGATATAAAATCCTTGTCGCAGGCGCCCGACCCGAAAACAGGAAGATTTGGGGATATTA
>JAZRLT010000126.1:0-1619 GCA_045646995.1 Eubacteriales bacterium
ACACGAGGGTCATATCCCATAACGGCAAGGTTTGCGGTATCGCTTTCGGGAACCATTCCTTCGGGAACGGTATCGACCATACCGTTTATACCGTGTGAAGCGAGATAGTCCATGATAGGTTTATTCGCTGCCTCTAACGGAGTTTTTTTATTTAGGACTGCGATAGGGTTATCCGCCATACCGTCGCCGAGCATTACTATATATTTCACATTATCACTCTTTTCCAAATTCATACGCTTTAGTATAACAAAAACCGACATTAAAATCAACCGTTTTATTCGCTTTTTCTCATTTATCTCGTTGACAAAAGGACAAATTATATTTATAATTAAACCAATCGGAAATTTGCGGAAATTATCGGTTTTTTAAGGTTTATTTTTTGTTTGTGTGCAATACTGTTTGCGATTTTTATGATAAGAGGAAAATTTATATGAAAATTAAAGACGGATTTGTTCTTCGTGAAGTCGCAGATAACGTTGTGGTTATGAATGTTGGAGGCGAGCTTGCTTTTAACGGGATGATAACCCTTAACGAAGTTGGTGCTTTTATCTGGAAAGCCGTGGAAAGTGGCGACAACGTTGAAGAAATTGCAAAAAAGATCACTCTTGAATATGAGATCGATTATGAAACCGCACTCTCCGACACTAAAGTCTTTATTGACAAAATGAACGAGGTCGGCGTACTTGAACAAGAAGATTTGGCTTGAGGACATATTCCCTCTCATATCGGAACAATTAAATTCAGGCGGCAGCGCTTCATTTACAATACGCGGTACGAGCATGCTTCCCATGCTCAAAGACGGAATCGATTCGGTAAGAATTATCAAGCCTATTAACGCTCCGAA
The DNA here is from genome assembly GCA_045646995.1 of Eubacteriales bacterium. Lineage (GTDB taxonomy): Bacteria > Bacillota > Clostridia > Oscillospirales > CAG-382 > Coliplasma. Next base: position 845 of record JAZRLT010000126.1, read on the forward strand.
AAAATACGACATTGTTTTTTATCGTCGTGGCGACGGAACTTTTATTCTCCACAGAATAGTCGGTACGAAAGACGGAGATTATATCTGCAGAGGCGACAACCAAACGGTTGACGAATTCCCTGTTAAAAACGATTCTATAATAGGCATCGTTACCGAATATACCAAAAACGGCAAGACGATAAAGTTCGATTCTCTACGTCAAGCGGTTTATTCACGATTTACCGTTAACACCGTGTTACTTAAGAAATTCTTGCGTGTTTTGGTTTCCAAAGCAAGAGATTTCAAAAATTCTTTTAAGAAAGAAAGCAGTTCTAAATGAAGGTTGCAGTTGTTGGTTCGAGAAGTATCTCGAACGCAGATATAAGCAGGTTTATACCGCCCGATGCCGAGCTTATTATTTCCGGCGGTGCTATTGGTGTTGACACCCTTGCCGAGAAATATGCAGACGCAAAGGGTATTAAAAAAATGATACTCTATCCCGATTACGAGCTTTACGGAAAAAGCGCTCCGCTTATCCGCGACAAGCTTATTGTGGACAACGCAGATTTTGTTGTTGCCGTTTGGGACGGAGTTTCTAAAGGAACGGAGTTTACGATATCCTACGCAAAGCGCAGAGGCGTTCCGATTGAGATTTATATTTTATAAAAAGAGAGCTTTTGCATTTCGCAAAAGCTCTTTTTATTGGGGTGATTATTGGGGTCCCAGAGAGGTCGTTAGACTTCTTGGGTGGGTACTTATCTTATTATTCCGTATATGATGGGTTGAGGTTCGGGTT
>JAZRLT010000127.1:0-5181 GCA_045646995.1 Eubacteriales bacterium
GAGAGGACACAGCGAAATCGGGAGTGCCCATAAATACTATTCTCATTTATGCTTCCTCAACGTCATCGGGACCGAAGGTTTCGGTAGCCTTGTCAATGTATAAAATACCGTCGAGATGGTCTAATTCGTGGCAAAAGCATCTCGCCATAAGACCTTCACCCTCGGCTTCGTATACGTTGCCGTTTCTGTCCATCGCGCGAACCTTAACCCAAGCGGGTCTTTCTACGCTTCCGAAGGTTTCGGGAACCGAAAGACAAGCCTCTATCTCGGTCTGCTTGCCCTTGGTGGCGATTATCTCGGGGTTGATCATTTCGTATTTAACGTCATCGATTTCAACGATAACGATTCTTCTTAAAACACCGATCTGAGGAGCGGCAAGACCGACGCCCTGCGCTTTTTCGAGAGTTTCGTGCATATCGTCGAGCAGCTGATGAATGCGGGGAGTGATCTCGTCAACCCTTCTGCATTTTTTGCGAAGAGCCTCGTCGCCCTCTTTAAGAATGTTTAATATAGCCATAATAATCTCCTATACGATCGTGGGATTTACGTCGAGGTCAACGCGTACGCTTCTCGGAGCGGTAGCTAACCCCTCGGTCAAAAGCTTCGAGAGAAACTCTCTTGCTCGTGAGCCGTCCTTGTATTTAAGTATGATACGTTGGCGGTATTTACCCATAACCTTGTAAATTCCGTGCCTGAACGGACCGAACTTTATGATCTTTAAATCGCCGTATTCCTTATCGTGAAGCGATAATATCGTAGTGTCAAACCTTTGCGCGAAGCTTTCGCAATCACGTTCGTTCGCCGAGGTGAAGCCGAACACAGCCATTGAGCAAAAGGGAGGGAATACAACCGCTTTTCTTAAGCGTATTTCACTTTCAAAAAAGCTTTCGTAATCTTGCGCTGCGGCAAGCCTTAAAATCTCGTTGTCGGGATTGTATGTTTGTAATATCGCTTTGCCGTTTCCGCCTGCTCTGCCTGCACGTCCCACTAACTGTGTTACGAGCGAAAATGTTCTCTCGCCTGCGCGGAAATCGTCCATATAAAGCGAATTGTCAACAGAAACCGCACCCGCCAAAAGAACGTTGGGGAAGTCAAATCCCTTGGATATCATCTGCGTTCCGATAAGAACGTCGCTCTCTCCGCTCGAAAAGGATTCGATAAGCTTGTCGTGCGAGAACTTTCCTCCGGTAGTGTCCGAATCCATTCGGATAACTCCGTACTCGGGATAATCGTTTTCCAATTCGTCTTGGAGCTTTTGTGTTCCGTATCCCGTGTATCCGATCTTGTCGCTTCCGCAAGCGGGACAAACTGAGGGAAGTGCGCAGGTGTATCCGCAATAATGACAGGATAATCGCTTTCCTCCGCGCAAATTGCCTTCGTAAGCGTGATGTGTTAAGGATACCGAACAATGCGGACATACGAAAACGTACCCGCAGCTCTTGCAGGAAATGTGGGAATTATATCCTCGTCGGTTAACAAAAAGCAAGGCTTGCTTTCCGTTGTCCTTGACAGCTCTTAATTCCTCTGCGAGCCTTCGGCCTATAAGCTTGTCGCTTGCGTTCGAGCCGTCCTCCCGCATATCCTCGATTATAACGTTGGGCAATTCGGCGTTGCCGAATCTCGAATCGAGCTTGAATAGGGAATAGATACCCTTTTTTGCTTTGTAAAAGCTTTCAATGGACGGGGTAGCCGACGCTAAAAGCATAAGCGATTTCGTTTCGTTACATCTGAATCGCGCTATGTCTACCGCGTTGTATTTGGGAGAAAGCTCGCTCTTGTAGGTGTGCGCCTGCTCCTCGTCAACTGCAATCATACCGAGTCTTGTGAACGGTGCAAATACAGCACTTCTCGTTCCGATAACTATGTCGATTTCCCCTGCGAGAATACGTCTGTAAGTATCGGTTCTCTCGCCGACGGATAACATCGAATGTATAACCGAAAGCCTTTTGCCGAATGCCGCCGCGTAAGCCTTTACAGCTTGCGAGGCCAAGCCTATTTCGGGTAAAAGAACGATAACCTGACGTCCGCTTGCGATAATATGCTTTGCGGCTTCGATGATGACTCTTGTCTTGCCGCTTCCGGTGACGCCGAATAATAACGCCGCTCTCGCTTCACCTGAATCGGCTAATGAAATAATGCCGTCGAGTGCGTTCATTTGTCCCTCGGAAAGAGTGAATTCTCCCTCTTTGGGAACGTCATCGAAGGAATAGGCTTCTCGGAAAAAAGAAGTCTCTCTTTTTTCTACTATCTGCTTTTTGACGAGCGCGTTGACGATAGCGGTGGAAAATCCGCCGATTTCTTCGATCTCACGCATCGTAGCGGCAGGATAGTTTATAAGCAACTCGATAAGCTTTTTCTGCTTATCAGTATACCCCTCACCCGATTCGATTATCTCGCTCGCGGCTTCGGGAGTTACAGTAAGACTGTATGTAAAAAGATTCTTTTCGTTAAGCTTTTCGGGAACACGGCTGTCCTTTATCAATACGCCGAGCTTGCATAACGAGCTAAGGAGCTTGCGCCCTTCGTCGCCGTATTCGTTGACTATCTCGCGCTCTGTAACCGTTCCCTTTGACTGTATCAAACGAACGAGCACCTCTGACGGTGCGTTGAGCTTGCTGAGATCGCGTTCTCCGTTAACGCTGTATATGATCTCGCTTCCGAGATTGACTCCCGGCGGAATTACTGCTCGAAAAGCGTTTCCGAATGTGCAGAAAAAGCGTTCCTTCATAAACGCACAAGTCTTTATTAATTCCTCGGTCACCTCAAAAGGGTAGTGCATAACGCTTTCTACCGATTTGACGTGCGGATATTCGCATTCGTCCGAAAAGCCGACAACGACAGCACTTACGCGCTTGTTTGCGTTGCCGAAGGGGACTACCGCTACCGAACCGATATTTATCGTATCGCGTAATTCATTCGGAACGTAGTAGGAATACCTTCTGTCTATTCCGTACGCGATATCGATTATGTGTACGAAGGCGTACGCTTTACTGCTCATTGTATTATTCCGCTATGATGGAATATTCGCCTTCGTATAGCTTCTGAACGGCGATAGATACGGGCTTTTCGGTAAGAAGAATGTCGCATTCGCTCTTTGTGTCCTTGCTGAAGCGGTCGTTGTCGAGTCTTCTTGCTTCCTCGAGCTCGCGAGCTTCGTTTGCCTTGTCGATAATGTGACGTGCGCACTTAGCGGTCGCGATAACGAGTCCGTAACGGTTAACGTTGTCCTTGGTAAGATCCTGAACGGTGGGATAAAGCATCATAATGCAAAAAACCTCTTTTTATTTTGATATTTTTAATTCGTGTTTTAATTGGCTATCCTTCGATAACCTTGATTATTGCGTCGGGCTCTTCAGCCGAGCAAATTACGTGGTCGCTGTCGGTAATAAGAACCGATTTCGTTTTCTTGCCGCAGCTCACGTCGATCATTCTACCCGCGTTTTTTGCGTCTTGAACGAGACGTCTTACGGGGAGCGAGTCGGGAGAAACTATAGAAATTATTCTGTCGGCGTTGATGTAATTGCCGAATCCTGCGTCGAAAAGCTTCATTCGGGTTTCTCCTATTCGATGTTCTGGATTTGCTCGCGGATCTTCTCAACGTAGCTCTTCGCTTCAATGACCTGCTTTGCGATATCGCTGTCGTTGCACTTCGAGCCGATGGTGTTGACCTCGCGGTTCATCTCCTGAACGAGGAAGTCGAGCTTGCGTCCTACCGGAACGCTTTCGCAAAGGATTTTTCTGAATTGAGAGAAGTGAGAGCCGAGTCTTGCGAGCTCTTCGCTTATATCAGCCTTGTCGGCAAATACCGCACATTCGGTAAGCAATCTTGCTTCGTCGTAATTAACTCCGTCTAAAAGCTCGCGAATGCGGTTCTTCATTTTTTCGTTGTTTTCCTGAACGGATAAGGGCGCTCTTTCTGCGATCTTTTCACGAATCGCTTCGAGAACCTCAAGATGAGAAATAAGGTCTGCCGCGAGCTTTTCGCCCTCGGTCTCTCTCATTGCGGTGAAATTATCGAACGCCTTCTCAAGAACTGCGATAAGTGCAATACCGATCTTTTCGGTATCCTCGTCGGGACGGGTCTGAACGAAAACCTCGTTTCTGCCCGCAACGGTCTGAATGGTAACGTCGCCGCCGAGCGAATATCTTTCCTTGATGTCGCGGAGAAGCTTAACGTAGCTTTCGAGGAAGCTTTCGTTTACCGAAAGCCCGTGATCGTCGCCCGCTACGTTGTCGATGGAAACGTATATGTCCATCTTACCGCGCGAAACACGGCTCGATGCGTACTGCTTGACCTTGTCCTCAAGCGCCGCATAAGCGCGTCCCATTTTGATGTTGGTGTCGAGATAACGGCTGTTGACCGACTTCACCTCGCATAATATATCTCGGCCGTCGATGACCTCGCGGTGACGACCGTAGCCTGTCATACTTTTTATCATTACAGTCCTCCGAAAAAATATCATATAATTATATCACGCGTAATACGGTTTGTCAACTATTGCCTGCCGAAAATCGCTTTTCTGAGCCGTTTTACGTAATAAATCGCCATTCTTTCGAGCGTGAAATCGTAAACTACGAAAACAACGTTCGAGAGGAGGTAAATCATTACGTTGAATCCGAAAAATTCGTCCTCGAGACCGAATACCTTTTTTGCAAGAAATATCATCAGTGTGAGGAAGAAATTAAATACGGAAAATCGAAGAAAATAGGACAAAACCGTGGATTTTAATTTGTGAAAATACTGCTTGATTACAGGATAAAAGCCCGTAAAACATAAAAACACCAAAGCGGGCGATTTGTAGGGGAGTAAAAGTATAGAGAGCAGTGCCGATGCGGCGTATACTCCGAATGCCCAGCTCGTCCCCAATTCGATAAGCGCGGCGAGAATAATAAAGCTTGCGAACGCGGCGGCACTTAAATCGAGAGTTTGAAATATTGAGCCGACGTAAAGAACGGCGACCGCCAAGGCAGAAAATAAACCGGCAAAAGCCGTTTTCTTTGATTTTTTCATATTAACAGCAACGAATGCAGTCCCCGCCCATACATTCACAGCAGCAATCGGCACATAAGAGCGCGTTGCATACCGTGCAGGGAGAGCAATCTACCGAGGTGTTGACGTTTCTTCCGGCGTAGGGGCTTGAATGCGCGCCGCCGCTCATCATCTGCTGGAAGGTTCGGTAT
>JAZRLT010000128.1:0-1851 GCA_045646995.1 Eubacteriales bacterium
GATTGTACCGTTGGTTTTCCGTTTATTGGGGCGGCGGTGTGTATACGCGGCTTGCTTGCAGCGCGGCTACGATCCTTGCGGGCTTTATGGCGGCGGGGTTGAGAAAGCTGATGTTTGATAATAAAAAGCCGACTTGGGGATACGGTATTTGTATCGCTGTGGTTTGCGAGGTTATCCATATGATTTTGATATTCCTCACAAATATGAGCGACTCTTATCATGCCTTTGAGTTCGTCAAGGGTGCTACGGCTCCGATGATCCTCGGTAACGCCATTGCGGTAGGGGCGGCAATTATAATTGTGTCCTTGTTGAGCCATGAACGAGTAACCCGCAAAAAGGGAAGCGAAAGAATTGCAAGTACCTTCCAGCGCTGGCTTCTTTTGTGTATAGTGGTTGCTTATTTTATTACGAGTGCTTTCACCTATATTCTTCAAAACGGAATGGTGCAAATCGAAACGCAGGAAGTATTTACTACCGCTATAAATGATGTCGAAGCGGCAATTAAGGGAAAATCGGACGCCAAGCTGCTCGGTATTGCAACTCGTGTGAAGGAGGAATATGAAAAGGATACCTCGGTTTCGCTGGATGCGTTGATGCAAAAATATGATATCGTGGAGATCAACGTAGTAGGTCTCGACGGTATAATTGTCAATTCTACGGAATCGGACGTTATCGGTACTTACGATATGAACAGCAAGCCGCAATCGAAGGAGTTTGTGGATATGCTTAAGACCCAAGATTCCTTTGTTCAGGAGTATAGCCGCAGAGGTAAGGACGAAAACGTTTGGAGAAAATACGCCGCCATTAATTTAGAAAACGGAGGATTTATCCAAGTAGGCTATGACGCCGAGCAGTTCCACGAGATGCTGAATGAATTTGTGGTCGACGTTACCAAAAACCGCCACGTGGGTACGGAAGGCTTCGTTGCCGTTTGCGACGATAAGCTTTCCATGGTTATCGATAACGAATACTCGGGGCTTCCTGTTTCAACAATAGGTATTGACCCGCCCGACGAGATGAAAAACGGAAAAACGGCTACTGCACTTTATTATGCCGACGTCGTTGACGGCAAAACGTCGGACAGCGTTGAGTATATGTACGTGTTCAAGTTTGTCGAGGGTTACTGCATTATAGCGGCTATGCCCGAGTCCGAAGCGATGTTTATGCGAGATGCTTCGCTTTTTACGAGTATCTTTATGCAGGTGCTTATATTCGCCGCACTGTTCGTATTTATCTATATTCTTATTAAACGCGTAATTATTAACAACCTAAAGAAGATAAACGATACGCTCGGGCGTATCACCGAGGGCGACTTGAACGTAACCGTTGACGTTCGCTCGAATGAGGAATTTTCGTCGCTTTCCGACGATATAAACTCGACGGTTTCTACCTTGAAGCGGTATATAGAGGAGGCTGCGGCTCGTATAGATAAAGAGCTCGAGTATGCAAAGCAAATCCAGCTCTCGGCGCTCCCGACTGATTTCCCCAAGGATGAGGAATACAGCATTTATGCCCGGATGATCGCCGCGAAGGAGGTCGGCGGCGACTTCTATGATTTCTATAAACTAAACGATACGACAGTGGCGTTTCTTGTCGCCGACGTTTCGGGTAAAGGAATTCCTGCGGCGATGTTTATGATGACCGCAAAAACCATCATAAAGGACCTTGCGGAAAGCGGTATGGAAGTTAACGATATTTTCACAAAAGCCAACGAGAAGCTTTGCGAAAACAATGAATCCGGTATGTTCGTTACCGCTTGGATGGGTATTTTAGATATTCCTAGCGGAAGGTTGCAATTTGCAAACGCTGGGCATAATCCGCCCCTTTTTAAAAGGGCTGACGGCAGTTTTG
>JAZRLT010000129.1:0-2870 GCA_045646995.1 Eubacteriales bacterium
AGAGACTTGATCTGACCGCCGCAGCAGGTTTCAAGGTATACCCAGCCGATATGATGCTCTTCAGCCATAGGATGAGCCACAGAGCCGACGGAAACGTTAACGACATTACCCTCAACCGAGGCAACGGGAAGATGCTTTTCAACGCTCGCTTCAACGGTATTGGGGACGAGCTCTATCATTTCTTCGCCGTTACAAAGCAGAGTCGCAGATGCATCGGCAAATCTAACTATCACTTCTCCGCATTTTTTACAAATATAAAATTTAACATTCTTCATATTGCTTCTCCTTAATAGTAATTTTTCTCATTTGTCAAAATAAGTATATCACAAGAAAAAGAGTTTGTAAAGAGGTTTTTAAAAATTTAATCGAAAACTTATCGACTAATTTTTCAAAAACTCGTCAAGAAGCGGAGCGAGAGTCTTTTTCATCAACGGGATAGCGTCGCGGGAGACCCAGCTTGACCAATAGGTATAGCCGCCCAACGTCATAGAGCGCGGGGTCGCCATATAGTGATAATAGCCGTTAACCTGATCGACGGGAACCGTTTTCGTACCGGTAAAGCGCGAGCGGAGCCAATACGTAGTATCGACAAGGCTCTCGCCCGGGACACCGACGAACAGATAACCGCCGAAGCGGAGCGCCGACACGGTTATCTTTACTTTATGGTCCGCCAGATCCTTATCGGTAAATTCATATTCGTTATTGCCGAGGATATGAGGCAAATGACCTAATCTCCACCTATCGTCTATAAGACGTTTTATTTCGGCGGGGGATTTATTTTCAGTTATAGCTTTATCAAGTTCCACTTGCTTTTCAGCCGCAGAATCGTAAAGCTTCATCAATTCCTCATGGGTATACGGGATATCCTCCTTCATCGGCAGATAAAATTCAAAGGTTTCGGTTTTAAAAACATCCTCGGAATCTATCCTTTGAGCGTTCGCATCAAAAATCTCGCGAATTCTCTTACCGATTATATTCGCCAAGCGTTTACATTCGTTTGCAGAAGTCTCATACGTACCCTTATCGTTACAATCCTTTTTAGTAGCCAGATCGGCGCAGGGGCCGTTAATATACATACCGACACCGCCGTAGGCAGACTCCATATCCTCGGAAAGGTAGCCCGTCCAGTCGAAGTCGTAGTGGTATTCCTTACCTCGTTCGGGGTTATCGCTATGTTCAAAAAGAACAGCAACGTCGGGGTGGGCGGCAAAGCGCGAGACTGTACCGATGGTTTCGCCCTTCTTATTTTTAAACATAAAGAGATAAGCCATCTGGTCGGCGTTATTATCGAAATAGACAGGCGAATCAAACACGGGAAGATCGGGAACGTATCCGCGGAGAAGCATTATCGAGGGGTCTTTCGAATACGGTCTTCCCTCTCCGTCGAATTTAATACCGCGCCATACCGTCACACCGCCCAAGCCTTCGACGAACTGTTCGCGGTTAAAGGTAAATTCGGTACCCATATCGCATTCAGCGGCGAAGCAATCGCATTCCTCGGCGCGGGGTATCATTTCGTTAACGGCGTCGGCAGAAATATTGATCAAACGATCCATTACCTCACCGCAAAGCTCATCACTGAAGGGTGCGGCGTGAATCTGTAATTCGTGATACCATATAGATTTAGCGGGGATACCCGTACGCGCAGACAGCTCCTCGCGGAAGCGGTCAGCCTCACGCGGGTAGGTTCCTCCGAAATCGAAGGCGGCGATAAGAACGCGCTCTTCTCCCGATTCGAGATAGAGAAAGCGTCCGTAAAGGTCGGTACCGTAGGGCCAGACGGGCGTAAAGGTTCCTTTTGTTGATATTTTAGCGAAGCTGCATTTCATAATTAATACCTTTCTATCCGAGGATAGGCTTATCTACAAATTCTACTAAGGGCTCGCCCTTCAAGCCGTCGGATTCGAAAACGATTATTTCATTATCACCTTTTTTAAGAAGAGAGGAAGGAAGATAGAGAGTTTTTTGAGGACCTATCTCCCAATATCTACCGATATTAAATCCATTAACGGTAACAAAGCCTTTTTTGAAATTATCGAGCTTTACAAAGGTATCGCCGGCTTCGATAACGTTAAGTATTCCACGGTAGAAGACAGAGGGTTCCTCGGGAGCTTTATCGGAAAACACGACGTTTTCAAGATTATCCATAGGAAGCGGATAGACCGTCCAGCCGAAATGGATTTTATTATTAAGAAGGCATCTTCCGTCGATTCCCTTCTTACGCATCATTTTTGCGCCGAAGTTTGCTCTTCCCATATTTTCGACAAGCACCGTAAGAACATCTCCCGCCTTCGCATCAAAGGTAACCGAAAGCGAATCGTTAATATAGCACACACCGACGAGCTTTTTATTTATATAGATCTGGGCGCGGTCGCCGAGGCTCTCGAAGGAAAGAGTCGCGGAGCTATAATCGCGGTTAAGGGTAGTTCTATACGCAATATAACCGTAGCCGTAGCCGTATTTTTCCATACAGCGCGGAACGTCGGAGGAAACGGGAGAGGACAATTTATCGAGATTAGAGAATATACCCGAGGATTCGTTAAGAGTTATCGGATCATACGAGCGTTTTTTACGGTTTTCGGGAACCTCGGGAAGAGGCTCGGACGTATATTTTTTTATCACTTCCCTAACGGCGTAATACTTTTCGGTAGTATCGCCGCATTCGGTAAGGAGAGCGTCATAATCATAGCTTGTAACGTCGGGGAGGAATTTTTCAAAGTGGTTTGCGCCGCTTGTAAAGCCGAAGTTGGTTCCGCCGATAAACATATACATATTGACGTTACCCTTTTTAAGCATATCATCAACGGTTTTCGCGTAATCGTCGGCGGGAGTTGTATGGTGATATTCATCGCCCCACGCGTCAAACCAGC
>JAZRLT010000130.1:0-2595 GCA_045646995.1 Eubacteriales bacterium
AGTCGGATATATACTCATATACTGCTTTTTCTTTTTCGTTAAGCTCAACCATTACAATCCTCCTTATCAGAATCCAATTCTTCTACGGCGCGCATAAACATTTCTCTTGCACGCTCTGCATTACCCGAAAGGTAATAGTATCCGTACAAAGCCTCAAGGCCCGTAGCTCTACGATATTCGCCAACATCCGCACTGCGTGAATGGTGAGTATTCTTAGCATTTCTTCCGAATTTATAGAACCACATCTCGGTTTCGTTCATATGCGGAATAAGAATATCAACAATTTTGCTTTGTGATACCGCAGTAATATATCTTTTGATTCCAACGTTTAACCGTGAAACAACACAGTCTCCATCAGCAATTAAGTATTCTCGCGCCAGTGTCTCGAAATACGAGTCCCCGAGATAAGCAAGAACAAGTGCGCTGTAATTGCGTTTAATAAACGCTACGCTCTTTTCCATTTAACACCCTGAGGAGTATCCTCGAGAATAATTCCCTTTTCGCGAAGCTCGTTTCTTATAGCATCGGCTTCGGCATAATTTTTAGCCTTCTTGGCAGCCGCACGCTTTTCTATCATCTCTTCTATGTAAGAAACGTCTTCATCCACCGCTTCTCTGCCGAATCCAAGAAGCTCGCACAAAGGAATATATACCGACTCGAGGAAATCGATATATTCTTTAGATGCGCCGTTTGTAATGGTAATATTAATATCGCGAGTCATCTCAAAAAGATAACCAATTGCATCAGCAGTATTGAGATCATCTTCCATGGCCTCGATAAAGCTATCCTTCTTCGATTGAATAAGAGCAACGCTTTCTTTTTCGCGGTCACTTAAAGCACCCGAAGCATTCTTTGCCGCGAAGTCGATATTGTTGATACAGTTATTCAATCTTTCAACAGCTGCGCTCGCTTGGAGAAGAATATCGTCACTATAATTGATAGGACTTCTGTAATGAGAAGAAAGCAAGAAGAAACGAACCGCTTTGTATCCGTATTTACCTGCGGCATCACGAACAAGGAAGAAGTTACCCGCTGACTTGCTCATTTTCTTGTTATCGACGTTTATATGGCCGTTATGGAGCCAAAATCTCGCAAGAGTGCATCCGGTAGCACATTCGCTTTGAGCAATTTCGTTCTCGTGATGAGGGAATACCAAATCCACACCGCCGCCATGGATATCGATTTCTGTACCGAGATATCTGTTAACCATAGCCGAGCATTCAATGTGCCAACCGGGTCTTCCCTGTCCCCAAGGAGATTCCCAAGAAATTTCACTTTCCTCTTTCTGGCCCTTCCAAAGCGCAAAATCAAAGGGATGCTTCTTGATTTCGTTAACGTCAATTCGAGCGCCCGCTTCAAGCTCATCCATATTATGATGAGAAAGCTTTCCGTATTCACCGTCGCTCTGAGAATCAAAATAAACGTCATTTCCGGAAACGTATGCGTGACCCTTTTCGATAAGTGCTTGAACTATCTCGATGATTTTGTCGATATTATCGGTAGCGCGAGGATGAATAGTAGCGTCATGAACGCCCAATCCTCTCGCGTCAGTAAAATATTCATTTATATATCTTTCTGCAATTTCGGGCACGGTAGTATTGTTTTCTTTAGCCGCGCGGATAAGCTTATCGTCAACGTCGGTAAAGTTTTGAACGAAGTTAACATTATTTCCGCGGTATTCAAGATATCTTCTGAGCATATCGAAAACGACAAAGCATCTTGCATTACCTATATGGAAATAATTGTATACGGTAGGACCGCACACATACATTCTCACCTTGTTGTCGCGTATTATAAATTCTTCTTTTTCTCTGGTAAGTGTATTAAAAAGCTTCATATATGCACCTTATTTATTCGTGTTTATAAATTTCCAATATGTTTTTATGTAGTTATATCCCGAAAGAATGGTGAAAAGACACATAGCCGCAGTAGCTATCAATGTGAGCCATCCGCAACAAAACGGGAATATCACAGGTTCGAGTATAACAGCACAAACACCTATTATCTGAGTGACAGTCTTGATCTTTCCCAAGTAGCTTGCCGCAATTACCGCGCCACTCGATTTAGCCACAACCAAACGCATAGACGTAACAGCTAACTCTCTAAAAACAACGACTATAGCCGTCCAGAAGAAAAGGTGGCGTATTATATCGACGGAGATATAAGGAGTGAAGTTATCTCCGTATGAGAACATGTAATCAGAAAAACAAATAGCGAACATCGCACCGAGAATAAGAAATTTATCGGCGAGAGGGTCCATAAATTTACCGAAATCCGTAATCAAATTACGTGAACGCGCAAGATATCCGTCCAAAAAGTCGGTTACAGAGGCGATAATAAATAGCGCTGCGGCAATAAGACGGCTTATATTTGCGTCTTCAAAAAAGTTATAGACAAGAAAAACCACAAAAAACGGAATAATAAGTATTCTTCCGAGAGTCAATTTGTTGGGCAAATTCATAAATCATTCCTCCGTACAGATCAGCTTAATTTACCAAAGAGATCGTAGTCAAGAACCTCAGTAATATCAACATTAACAAATTCACCCGCGCGAACGCGTTTGGGCGAAGTGAAATATACTTTACCGTCAATATC
>JAZRLT010000131.1:0-1967 GCA_045646995.1 Eubacteriales bacterium
GGTTACCGTATGAAATTACTTTACGCCATGTGCGGTTCTTTCTGCACACACAAAGCATCGGTAGAAACGTTAAAACGCTTGGTTACGGGAAACACCGTCATTCCGGCTTTGTCGGAGGCCGTACGCGACACCGATACACGTTTCGGCAGAGCCGACACCTTGCGCGAGACCGTCGTCGGTTTATGCGGAAACGAGCCGGTATTATCGATAAGGCAAGCAGAAGAAATCGTGACCAACGGCAAATTCGACGCAGTCATCGTATCCCCCTGCACAGGCAACACGCTCGCGAAGATCGCAAACGGCATAACCGATTCAACGGTTACGATGTGCGTCAAGGCGCAATTAAGAAGCCGAAGACCCGTATTGATCGCGCTTGCGACAAATGACGGATTAGGCGCAAACCTTTTCAATATCGCGCTAACGCTTGAAAAGAAAAACATCTATTACGTCCCCTTCGGTCAGGATTCGCCCGAGGGCAAGCCGAGCTCGCTTATTTGCGACTTCAAGCTTCTCGAGGAATCGCTTTCAAACGCGCTGGAAGGAAAACAGCTCCAGCCTATATTATTGAAATAAGAAAACAGACTCGTTCGGGATAACCCAAGCGAGTCTGTTTTTTAGTGTTTTTATTCTTCATTATAATAAGGATACCAGGTTATCTTACCGTCGTTTATGCGGTACTCCAATATTCCCGACTCGGCGCCTATGTAATAGCATTCGTTATGTTTAACGATAGAATTCGCACGCAAATCCCTCCAATATTCCTCGTCGGAAATAGTTTCTATCTTACCGTCGGGTTTAACCCTCAAAAACGCTCTCGACGTAACTACGATTATGTCCTCGCCATCCATAAGGAATGCCAAGGGCTCGGCATTCAAATCGACAAATTCGTTTACCTCGTAGTCGTGTTCATTATTCTTGAATTTGTATATTTTTCCGCGCGTAATCGCCATATGCGACAGTCCCGTGAATATATAAACGTTGTCGCGTTCCCCGAATTCTTTCGTCAAGAACCCCACGCAGTTGTCCTTTATTATAACCTTTTGTTCTTCGTGTTCAAACATATCCGAATTTGAATAATAATCGTTCACGGCAACCCAACCGTCAAATTCGCCGAGCTCAATGCCGATAAGATAACGATAATTACAATTAAATACCATAGCATCCTTCTCGATATACTCTCTCAGGCACAATTCACCTTCTCGAAGATAAATCTCATATCGGGGACCTTGATAGCAATTAGTTTCACCGCCATAATGGCGATTTCTCATCCACTGAATATCAATTTCCTTCGCCTCGAGCTCGTCAAACGGGCAGGATTTTATCACCAGATTTTCATTACCGCAGGAGCAAAGCTGGCACAAGACTACCGCAAGCAGTAACAATGCACATAAACGATATCTAAATTTCATAACCATTCTCCTTTTTGTTATAATTTCAAGCCGTGCTTTTCCATATCTACTCTTCCGTCGGGAAGAAAGGATATGCCCTCGGATTCCAAAAGCTCGCGCTGTCTGTTCTCGCCGCCGAAGGCAAAAGCGGGCGTAAGACGCCCGTCCTTCATTACAACCCTATGGCAGGGTATCTCACCGGGGCGGGGATTGGAATGAAGCGCATATCCGACCACCCTTGACAATCGCGGATTTCCGACACGGCAGGCAATATATCCGTAAGACGCTACCCTTCCCTTCGGGATAAGGCAAACCTCTTCGTATATTTCTTCGAAGGTATTCATCGTTTATTAATCACCTCTACATTATTATAAACCTTTTTTAATATTTTTACAACAATTTGCGAGATTTTAGCAATCGAGCGCGATATCTGCCAAAAATATCGTATGTTTTTTTAGCAAAACATATTGACAAACCAAAAAATCGGGGTATAATAAAGTCAAGATTAGCACTCGAGAGCGTCACGTGCTAATAAACAAAAGGAGTGAACGGTATGGAGCTTAACGAACGCAAAAAAGC
>JAZRLT010000132.1:0-3657 GCA_045646995.1 Eubacteriales bacterium
CTTGTTCTTTTTTTTTTTTTTTTACAGTCATTTCTTTAATTATGTTGTTTATAAATAGAACAGCGGGATTGGTAGCCCTTGCGGGATTACTTGTCTATGCTGTAGCGCTGATTGCTTATATCAATGTGAAAAAGCACCGTCTTATAGGTGTCAAAAGTTCCGAAAAGCTTATCCCTTCAGCAATCAAACACATTGATGCACCTTTTCTGCTTGTTTCAGAAGATAACTCTATAATTTGGTGTAATGACGAATTTACAAAATTGCCCGAAATCAATGGGACTAATCCCAAGGCAGATAAAATCTTCGACGGCTCGCTCTCTTACGCCAGCTTGTCGAACGCTTATGAAACATATTTAGATTTCATCCCTTTAAATACTGCCGATTCCTATTATGAAGCTCACGTTTCGCTTATTAATAATGCTAATCAGAAAATTTACGGTGCTATTTTATACCGTAAAAATAATGAGATCGAATTAAAAAAGCGATTAACCGATAGTTCGATTCGAGTTGCGTATATCGTCATTGACAATACAAATGAGGTTACTCAAGAGGTTCAGGAGAACCGCCGTTTCGGTTCGGCAACCGTCAATAAGCTACTTAATGAATGGGCTTCCGAGTACTCAGCTATTTTAACTGAATACGATAGAGATAAATACGTAATGCAGTTTGAGAACCGTCATTTGCAAACAATGATTGCAAATAAGTTTGATATTCTCGATAAGGTTGTTGAGCATTCTCTTGACGAATCTCAGGTACCTATTACTATTTCTATCGGTGTTTCCATCGGCGAAGGTACATTGCTCGATAAGCGCGAATCGGCGCAAGCCGCTTTACGCTCCGCTTTGCAGCGAGGCGGTGCTCTCGCCGTTGTACGTACGGCTGACGGTGAAGACAGCTATGGTGGCAAAACTAAAGCTGTACAAAGACAAACAAAAATCCGTTCCAGACTTTGCAGAGATCTTTTGTACGTACACCTACCAAAGTGTTCGAACGTAATTATTATGGGACACGCGCGCCCCGATTACGACTCTATCGCATCTAATATCGGTATTGCGAAATTAGTACAAGCTTTTGATAAGGATTACTGTATCGTTGCCGATAAAAGCGATAAGAGCATTTCCAAGGTGATTGAAGTAATATCTCAATTTTCTGAATACGAATCTGTATTTGTTGATGCGGAATATGCTCAGGAATTACTTACACCCGATACGTTGGTAATAATCACTGATGCTTCAAATCCCGAGCTCTTCGCCGCAAGAGGCGTTTACGACAACGCAAGCAAGGTTGTTGTTATTGACCACCACGCGATAAAAGAAACTCTCGGGGATCAGGTGCTTCAGCCCACAAATATCGACCCGACTGCGTCGAGTGCCTCAGAGCTCGTTTGCGAAATACTTGAGCTTTCGTTTTCACCGAGCGCGTTGCGCCCCGAAGAAGCACAAATACTTATGGCGGGTATTTTACTTGATACACAGTTTTTCTCGCGCGATACCGGTACCAGAACCTATTCGGCTTGCATTTTCTTAAAAAATGCCGGTGCAGAAGCGGGTAAAGCAAAGAATTTGTTCAAGTCCGATATGAATCAATTCCGCGCTGTGAGCAAGATAGAACGCGGTATGCAAGTATATCGTGACAAGTTTGTTATTTCTTCGTATACCGATAATACCAATCCTGAAAATAAGGTCACTGCATCTAAGGCCGCAGAGGGTCTCGTCGATATCGAAGGCATATCGGCTTCCTTCGTGTTATATTCTCTCGAGAATGGTATTAACCTGTCGGCAAGAAGCGACGGAACCGTAAACGTAATCAATATTGCGAAAATGTTGGGCGGAGGCGGTCATTTCCAGTCTGCAGGTGCGTTAATCAAACGCTTCAACGGAAAAGAATTTACCGATGTAGTATTTGATATTGATGAGGCTGAAGAAATTCTCAAAAACGCCATCGACGAATATCTTGATAACGCTAATTAAGAAAGGATATATAGTATGAAAGTAATTTTACTTGAAGACGTAAAGGGACAAGGTAAGAAAGGCGAACTGATTAACACCTCTGACGGTTATGCTCGTAACTTTTTGTTCCCCAGAAAATTGGCAAAGCCCGCTGACGCAGGCTCAATTAAAGAAATCGAAATGAAGAAGGAAAGCGAAGCTTTCCACCTCGCCGAGGAAAAGAAAAAAGCTCTCGAAATCAAAGAATTTCTTTCGGATAAACAGCTTATTTTGAAAACAACCGGCGGTGCAGACGGCCGTTTGTACGGTGCTGTCACCAATAAGGATATCAGTGAGCTTATTCAAAAAGACCTTGGATTAAAGATCGACAAAAAAATGATAACTGTTAATGACACAATAAAAACCGCAGGTATCTATACTGTCAAAATCAAGCTTTTTCAAGGAATTACAGCAGATCTTAAAATAGTTGTTGAGTCTTAATTTATAACTGCGGGGGATCCTATGGCAGACTTTGAAAGCATCAGAAAAATGCCGTTTTCGCTCGAAGCTGAGCAGGCAATCTTGGGTACTGTAATAATAGATTCTGAAAAATTCACCGAGGTTGCTACACTTAAAGAAAGTGATTTTTATCTCGAGCAGCATAAACAAATATTCGGCGCTATGCGTGATATGTTTAACAATAGCAGAGTTATCGATCCGGTAACTCTTATTGACACGCTTACACAGCTCGGTACTTATACTGAGGGTGATGCCGCCAAATACATCAAACTGCTCGTTGATCTTGCTTCTACTGCCGCTAATATTGAAGACTACGCTCAGATAGTCCGTGATAAGTCGGTGTCTCGTGCTTTAATTGACGCTGCAAGAGATATTTCAGATCTCGCTTACAGCGAAAAGGGCGACGTTGCATCTGCCGTAAATTTTGCTGAACAACGTATTTATTCTATCTCTCAAGATAAATACAAGGATGGTTTTGACAAAATCGGGGACGTCATTGCCGAATATTGTGAAACTCTGCGTATTCTCGAAAAGAATCCCGAGCTACTTGCAGGAACTCCGACACGCTTCGAAAAGCTTGATAAATTACTTATCGGTATGGGCAAGGGTGATTTGATAGTTGTCGGCGGTCGTCCCGGTATGGGTAAAACGAGTTTCTGTATGAACGTTGCTACCAACGTGGCAAAATCAACGAATAAAAGCGTCGTCGTTTTCTCTCTTGAAATGTCTTCCGAGCAGCTTGTTTCGAGAATGCTCTCTAGCGAAGCTCTTATAGATAGCTCGAGTATGAGAACGGGCAAGTTATTAAAAGAAGACTGGGATCATTTGGCAGAAGCCGCAAGTGTACTTGCGGGAACAAATATATATATTGACCCGAGCTCCGATATAACGCCTACCGCAATGAAATCCAAGCTTAGACGTATCGATAACCTCGGCTTGGTAGTAATCGACTACCTTCAGCTTATGCAGCCTGACGTTCCTACTGACAATCGAGTTTTGGACGTTGCGAGTATTACTCGTTCCATTAAGCTTATGGCTAAGGAATTCGAAATCCCGATAATTCTTTGCTCACAGCTCGCGAGAGCTACCGAAAACCGAAAAGAACGCCAGCCGATGCTTTCTGACCTTCGTGATTCCGGTGCAATCGAGCAGGACGCTGACTGCGTTTTGTTCATATATAGAAGCGACTATTACGAAAGAAAAGAAGGCG
>JAZRLT010000133.1:0-2549 GCA_045646995.1 Eubacteriales bacterium
CCGCACCATACGCTTTCCTTCATAAGCTCGCATTTGAAATCGGTACCGTTCGCCGACTTGAAGTGGAGATAATCAAAGCCCTGCTCGTTAAGCCAAGCGCTCTTTTCGCGGAACGCATTATTTTTATTATCCCAAGCGGCGATACAATCGCTTTCTTCGTCGCAAAGCACGGTTGCCAAAATAGCCTCCCAAAGCTTTTCGACCGCTACGCTAACGCGCTCGTTGGGGAACACCTTCTTCGCCCAAGCCTTGCCGGGGATAGCGCAAACGAGCCATTGATGCTTATTGTCCATCGCATCACGGAAGGGCTTTAACGCCTTAGATGCGGCAATATTCGCACGGCTGACCTTTTCCTGATTAAGCGACGCGAGTCCGTCGGGGTCCTCGCAAATAAGACGGATTCTTGCGGGCAAAATTTCGGAGTCGTGCTTTGCCTTCTCAATCTGCCATTCGGGGATATCGCAAAGCGATCTTATGGTACGATGGCGGTAAGCGAGCTTGGTAAGGCTCGTGCTCGACCAATCGACACGTACGTTGGACGCACCCGCACGGTACGCCGCCTCAGCGAGAAGAGTTACAAAATCCGCCGCCTCAACGTCGGCAAGAATGTTTAACTGCTGACCCTTCTGGATATTTACACCCTGCTTTATAAGCAGATTTGCGTATTTTCTTTTGAGTGTTTTCTTCATTTTTTACCTCTTGGTGCAAAAAGGTAAAAATCCTCGGATTTTTACCTTTTCTGAATTATTTATCCTTTTTGTCGTCCTTGAGCTTGATCTTTTCTTCCTTGGACGCCTTCTTCTCCTTGGATTCGGTCACCTCGGGCTCGTTAGCCTTTTCGATTACCGAATGAACAGCCCATTTCTGAATCTGAAGCTTGGTGCGGTTACCGCTCGTTTCGATAAGGAGCATATCGTCCTTTACCTTAACGACCATACCTACTATACCGCCGGTAGTAACGATAACGTCGCCGAGCTCGATAGAGCTACGCATATCTGCGACTTCCTTTTCCTGCTTCTTTTGGGGACGGTAGATCATAAAGTAGAAAACAAGCGCAAGCAAGCCGAGAGGAACGATCATTCCGAGAGTGGAAACAAGACCGTTTGCCTGAGCATCCTCGGCAAAGATCATCAAATTGTTCAAAATCATTTCAAATTACCTTCGTTATATTTTATTCTTTTTACGTCTGTACAATACATTGTTTTTTCGTCGATCGTAAAGACCGCTCCGCGAAGAGCAACGTTTTCCTTGGCGGGAATACCCTTCATACGGATATTTTTGGTGTATCGCGGAACGGCGGTTTCATAAGACACGCCGATTATCGAATCCTCGCTTCCGCACATACCGATATCGCTTATATATCCGCCGCCGCGGGGAGTAAGTCGCTCGTCGGCGGTTTGAATATGGGTATGGGTGCCGAAAACGATTTGGATCCTTCCGTCGAAAACGTGGGAAAAGGCGAGCTTTTCGCTCGTCGCTTCGCCGTGGAAGTCACATATCGCGAAATCGTATTTACCCTTAAGCTCGTCAAGGAGTCGGTTCACCGCCGTAAAGGGCGAGTCGTAAGGATCCATAAAGACCTGACCGCAAACCGAAATAACCAAGGCGCGAAGTCCGTTTTTAATCGGTATTATACAATATCCGTTGCCGGGCGAGCCCGCGGGAAAATTAAGCGGACGGAGTATAAACGGCTCGTCGTCGATAAAATCCATAAGCGCGTAACGTCTAAAGGAATGGTTACCTCCCGTAAGCACGTCGGCTCCGCTTTCGAAAAGAAGCGACGCCTCGGCGCGGTCAAGACCGCTTCCCGCGCAGGAATTCTCGGCATTGACGATTACTAAATCCGCCTGCTCGAGATTTTTGATTTTCCGAAGATGTTTTCTTACAAACTCGCACCCCGGTGCGCCGAAAACATCCCCAACAGCAAGTATTTTAATCAATTTCCCCTCCGCGTTGTAGGTTTTTCAGATTTCACACATTCCTCCGCGAGGGTTACGAAACAATTACCGTCCCTACAACTCGGCAGAAGCGAGGGCGCAGCAGAATGTTTCAGAATGGACAAACAGAACCCGAAGCTGTACAAAGGTACTGCGAGAGGTTCGGTTTGTTCATAGCACAAAAAATTCAATGATTCCGCTAATACAAACCCTTTTTGGATGACGAACAAATCAGCACCTACACAAAATTAATGATGATTGTTTTTGTGCGGTCTGGGGCATTATGCTTAGCCCTAATTATTTGGCATAGTCTACTTGGCGCATCTCACGTATTACATTAATCTTGATCTGACCGGGATATTCAAGCTCGGACTCGATCTTACGCGCGATATCGCGGGCGATAAAGATCATTTCGTCGTCGTTGACCTCCTCGGGCTTAACCATTATGCGAACCTCTCTACCCGCTTGGATAGCGAAGGATTTTTCAACGCCGTTGAACGAGGTAGCGATTTCTTCAAGCTTCTGGAGACGCTTGATATAGGATTCGAGGTTTTCTCTTCTTGCGCCGGGACGTGCCGCAGAAACCGCATCAGCCGCCTGAACGATCATAGC
>JAZRLT010000134.1:0-5105 GCA_045646995.1 Eubacteriales bacterium
CCATCCGATTTTTACTTTGGCGGAGGCACTGTTGAAGGTGTCCTCGCGACAGGCAATTTTGGCTCTGATTATAAGACGGCTTTTGATTTTATTAAGAAAAAACGTCCGAATCAACCTCTTATGTGTGCTGAATTTTGGGAAGGTTGGTTCGATTCTTGGTATGACCCACACCACCGCCGCGAGCCTGACGATGTCGC
This sequence comes from Eubacteriales bacterium, assembly GCA_045646995.1. GTDB lineage: Bacteria > Bacillota > Clostridia > Oscillospirales > CAG-382 > Coliplasma. The sequence continues at coordinate 198 of JAZRLT010000134.1, forward strand.
CGAACTTGTTGACGGAATGCTTACGTCGGGCGGTAACGTGAACCTTTATATGTTCTGCGGAGGAACTAATTTTGGTTTCACTAACGGCGCCAATATGTATGATAAATATACAGTCACTATTACCAGTTATGATTACGATGCCGCATTGACAGAGTGCGGAGATTTAACTGACCGTTATTTTAAGCTTCGTGCTGTCGCTGAAAAGCATTTTGGTCGGCTGCCTGAATTGACCGTAAAAAACACTAACAAAAAGTCATACGGGAAACTCAAAATGACGGAATGCGCTGAATTATTATCTAATTTGGATAATATATCTTCGCCTGTTTTCAGCGCAAACGCGCTTTCTATGGAACGCTTAGGCGTTGATTTCGGTTTTTCGTTGTATCGTACCAAGATAGATTATGCCATCAATGGCGAACTGATAATACCGCTTCTCCGCGATCGCGCACTGATTTTTATAAATGGCGAATATGCCGGCGTTAAGGAGCGCGACCGCCAAAACGATATGGTGTTTATTGATAATCGTGACGGGGAAGTGACAAAAATTGATATACTCGTCGAAAATATGGGTCGAGTCAATTACGGTCAAACGATGGATGATAATAATAAAGGCTTGGTCGGCGGTGCTTTTATCGGTCAGCAGCGTTTATTTGGTTGGACGATTTATCCGCTTCCAATGACGAATCTTTCAACGCTCGGATTTTCTACGTTGACTGCGGCATCGAAAGCCTGTTTTTTGAAATCCACTCTTAATATTGATGAAACTCCTTGCGATACATTTGTGCGTCTTGATGGATTCCATAAAGGCTTTGTCGTAGTTAACGGCTTTAATATTGGTAGATATTGGAACGATGCAGGACCTCAAAAAACACTTTATGTTCCTGCACCCATTCTGAAAGAAGGAGAAAACGAAATTATTGTTTTCGAGCTTCACGGATTCGAAGGGCCGATAATTGAATTTTGTGACACCCCTGATTTGGGTTAAATTACCAAAATAGCAGCAATATGCTGCTATTTTTTAATTGCAATTTGATAATTGTTATGTTATAATATAACAATAATTTTTCGGGAGGATGTTATGCTTAAAAGAGTCATTTCGCTCGTTATGTTTTGCGTAACGGTATTTGTTGCTGTTTCGGGAGTTTTTCCTGTTAAAGCGGTTACTGTTGGCGATATTAATTCAGACGGCTACATAAATATGCAAGACTGCGCTTTGATGAAACGGGCTGTGCTCGGTTTGTCGGTGCTTTCTGCTAATGAAAAGAATCTTGCAGATATGAATGGCGACGGCGAAATCAGCGTCTTCGACTATATTTTAATGAAGCGTACGGTTCTTGGTACTCTTGATGCCGAAGTGTCTTTTAAGCGAACAGAATCCATTTCGCGAGGTAAAACATATACGACAAGCGTCTCTGCAGACGCGACTTATCCCGACACGTATTCCTCTGAGCTTACCGACGGCGCTGTCGCCACTTCGGCGAGCTATACAAACGGTGCTTTTTGCGGATATACCGGTAATGTTGATGTTACAATAGATCTAGGCTCTAACGGCAATGATATTGTTGCCTTCGAGCTTTCCTATCTAAGCGTAAACGAGGCCGGTATACTTCCTCCTTCTTCCGTATACGTTTACGGCTCTGATTCTTCTTCATCGAGCGGGACTTATCTCGGCGTAATAAGCGTTCCTTCGTATAAGTTGCCCGAGGTTGCTTCTGTTACGTTGAATTTGAATACTCCCGTTGATTACAGATATATAAGATTTTCTGTCAGAAAAGCCTCTCACTGGGTATTTATTGATGAGTGCATAGTATATGCGTCGGTTACAGTATCTGAATCCGAAATACCCAACACCCCCGATAAGCTGTACGAGAATGAAATAATTACCGACTCCGTGCTGGTAAGTAATCTCAATTCGGTCGCTTCGGGAAACGTATATAATCCCGAACTCGGCGAAAAGAAAATATCTGCAAGCAGTGTTTCCGTGTCCTCTTCGGGAACAGACTCTCGATGCGGAACCAATAAGTCGGTTTTGATAGACGGATATGCTACAGGAACGGCTTACGATAGCGGACGCTGGTACGGTATAAGCGCTTCTGCAGATTCGACGATAATACTTACTCTTGGTACCACATATTCCGATATAAACTCCTTCTCGCTTCATTGCTTTAATCGCTCGGTATCTTCCGTGGAGCTGCCTCCGTGTGTTGAAGTTGCGGTTAGCAGTAACGGTTATACGTATACGACGATCGGCCGTATGTATTCAATAAAAACCTCTAACGAGAACTATTCGTTCACTCTTACGCTTGATAAATTGATTCGCGCAAAATATGTAAAATTCACTTTAAAGTCGAGCGAAGGGTATTATTGGATAGAAGAGGCTGAGGTTTACCAAAATGCAATACCGTCAAATAGCTACGTATACGGAACCTTCGATATGCCTCTTGCCGAGAATTCAACAAAGTGGCTTTCTACCGAATATGACTATAACGATTATATAAATCTTGCTTTGGGATTACGCCCCGAGATACTTTCGGATTCCAAGCTTTCTCTTTCGAGCTATAATGCATATAACGGAACCGAATATGAAGCGGATATTCTTACTGACGGTAATATAACCGATTCTTTAAATTGCTCGGATTCGTCTTGGTTTAGCTTTTATAAGGGCGACGGAAGAAGTATTTTCTTTGATTTAGGACGTTTGTCCTCTGTTTCGGAGATCGGCGTGGGAATATTGAAAAACAGCTCTCAAAGCGCAAATCTGCCTGCGACGTTAAAGGTCGTTTTATCCGAAAACGGCGAGGATTGGTATTCCGTTGGTAATATCTCTTTGAGCTCTGCCGATAAATCGATATATCGAGCTTCGCTTGTTCTTTCCAACTCGTATAAAGCAAGATATGTAGCGATTTGTTTCCCTGTAACTAATTACGTCTTTGTTGATGAAATAGAGATTTACGGTACTAAAAACTGTGAGGATGCATTATCGCTCGTTAATTCCGATTCTACCGCCTATGATTTTGATTTCGGTTCGAAATATATAGCACCGTCCGAAGATCTTCTCGGTGGTGCAAGCGATATACTTCTCGTTTATCATACTATCGGTATTGTTGATAAGGAAATGCTTCTGCCGTACGTTGCGTATATTGATAAAAACGGCAACGTCACAGATACTATGTATGACGGATTTTTATTCCTGCCGTCTCCGGGATATCTGCCGAGCGGAGGAACTCCTTACGGAACGAATAACGTTTCCGATTGGAACTATCTTTTTAATAAGCTCTTTACTACAAATCGCGATTTTGATGCGCTCGATCGGGCTGTGTCCGAGGCTAAAAAATTACTCGGATTGTCGGATTATAAGGTGCAGGTATATGTAACTATACCTCATCTCGATTCATCGCTTTACGGATCTTCGTTCGGCGATATTGACGGCGACGGTAATAATGAGGATCTCAGATATCTTGAAAATCGCGTTTACGTGTCGAAATATTACGCCGAAAAGGTTATCTCTACCTTTAATTCGAAAAATTATAAAAATCTTGAATTGGGCGGATTTTATTGGTTCCACGAAACTATTACTCCGAATAGTAACGATGCTAAAACAGCTCAGCAATTAAATGAAGAATTTGACGCTATGGATATCGACCTTTTCTGGATTCCGTATTATCGCGCAACAGGCTATAGCAGTTGGTCAACGTTTGGATTTGATGCCGCGTTCTACCAACCGAATTACGCTTTCGGTGCCAATATTGATGAATCGAGACTCCAAGCGGCTGCGAGCGAGGCTCAAACGTATAGTATGACGATGGAGATGGAAATCGATTCCTCTGCCGTTTCCGATATAAGATTTTTCCGAAAGTATATGGACTATCTTGCGGGCGGTGTTAAATATGGTTATATTCGCGATGCAATGATTGCTTATTATCAAAACTTTGACGATATCGGCTCGGCGTCACGAAGCGAAAACGATAGAATTCGATTGATTTATGACTATACTTACGCGTTTATTAAGGGCTCGCTCGATATTACTCCCGATGCTGCTTCCGAAATGTCTTTCGAAACAAAATCGGGTTATAAGCTTACGGGAACGTTAAATAGTACGGACAGTAGTGCTTTGGAATATAAGGTCGCTATTTCTGCACAACACGGTACGGTTACAGTTGATTCCGACGGAAGCTTCGTTTATTATCCAAATAAGGACTTTACGGGTACGGATACCTTTACTTACCGTATTGGAAATTATCTCGGTTGGTCCGAGGAATGTATTGTCACGATAACAGTAGGTTGAAATGAAAAAGCTTAAAATTTGTTTATCACTTTTTTCCACCTTTTTTAAGATAGGTGCATTTACAATAGGCGGAGGATACGCTATGCTTCCGCTAATTCAACGAGAGGTTGCCGAAAAACGTAAATGGATTGACGAATCGGTAATGCTTGATATCGTTGCAATCGCTGAATCTACGCCGGGCCCGATAGCTATAAATACTGCTACGTTCGTAGGTACACGCATAGCGGGATTTTGGGGCGCATTTTCTGCAACGCTCGGGACTGTTCTCCCGTCGTTTATGATTATAATCGCATTGTCCAAGGTACTGGGCGTTGTAATGGAGTACGAGCCCGTAAGATTTGCGTTTGACGGTATACGCGCGGGCGTAATAGCATTAATTGTCAAGGCGCTGTGGGGAATGGCAAAACAATGTCCCCGTAACCTGTTTTCCGCAATACTTGCTGTAATAGCGTTTTCTCTTGTGTTGTTTCTTGGCGTTAACGTCCTTTACGTCATATTGGGCGGTGCACTTATCGGTATTGCGTCTGCGATTGTTTCGAAAAGGAGGGAAGTGAAGTGAGTTTTCTCTATCTCTTTCTTACCTTCTTTAAAATCGGCGCGCTGACCTTCGGCGGCGGTTATGC
>JAZRLT010000135.1:0-5804 GCA_045646995.1 Eubacteriales bacterium
GGCGGTCAGATCAAGTCTCTTCCCGTCGGTGGCGAACCTACCGTTTCCTTCGCTGTGAACGGCGAAAAACCTCTCGCCGTATATGCTTACTGTAATCTCCACGGACTCTGGAAGACCGAGCTTTAATTATAATAGGGTAGGGTGACGTAAATGAGTAATATAAACAATTCCGCGCTTTATAATATCGGATACGGACTTTACGTTGTGTCCGTCAACGACGGTAATAAGGATACCGGCTGTATCGTTAATACCGTTGTTCAGGTTACAAGTACCCCTCTTCAGGTAGCTGTTACCGTTAATAAGGCTAACTATACCCACGACGTTATCGCCGAAAAGGGCGTTATGAACGTTAATTGCCTTTCTACCTCCGCTCCGTTCTCGCTTTTTACGAATTTCGGTTTCCAAAGCGGAAGAGATGCCGATAAATTCGCTAACGTTTCCTTTAAACGCTCCGAAAACGGTCTTGCCGTGCTCGAAAAGAACGTAAACGCGTTTATGTCGCTTTCTGTTACACAAGCTCTCGATTTGGGTACACATACAATGTTTATTTGTACCGTAACCGAAGCGGACGTGCTCTCGAAGGAAGAGTCGATTACCTATGCATATTACCATAAAAACGTAAAACCCAAGCCCGGTCAAAAGCTCGAACCCGTAAAAGGCTATATCTGTAAGATCTGCGGATATGTTTATGAAGGTGAAGAGCTTCCCGCCGATTTCGTCTGCCCGATATGTAAACACGGCGCCGAGGATTTCGAGCCTAATGAATAAATAAAAATATCCGTTGCGAATTGCAACGGATATTTTTGTATCAACCTATAAGATTCAATAATTCTTCACTTTGAACATCGCATCCGTCGGGAATACCGTAAACCGCTTTTAGGTTTGGGCAACCTCGGAAAGAACTTGAACCGATGTATTCTAAGGTCTTCGGAACGGTCAACTCGGTTATGTTTTTTCCGTTTTTGTAAATATAGCGGTACGCATTCGCTTCGAATTTTTTCATTTCTTCTTCTGTTTCGGGTATTCTGTGTAAGAAATCCTGCGTGTCCGCAATACAGTTTTCGTATTCATATCCGCTGTCTTTAAGAATGCTCGAGAGTTTCTCCGCTTCCTCATAATGAATATGAGGTTCGAGAACATAATATTTAGTATTGTTCTTGACGTTCATTTGATAAAACGAGCGGAATCTTTTTGCATTTCTTTCGGCGTCTCGTCCTTCTTTCTTCTCGATTTGTTGCGAGATATCTTCATACTGTGAATGCGTAAGATACTTTGGAACGATTTTCATATATTCTTCGCTGAATCCGCCCCAGTCAATAGCCGTTATTGTTTCGCCTTCGGGCGATTTTTCGGGAATCGCAAGGTGTATTTCGCCCTTGTATTCTACGTCGATGCGTATATCGCTGACTGTACAAGTGCCGTCGCCGTTGCTCGAGTAAATAATGTTATAGGGCTCGTCACCGAAAACTTCGTTGCCTGTTGAATAAGGGTCAATCGTCTTCTCGGCATCTACACCGCAGGCGACCAATATAAATAAACAAAGAGTATAGCAAAGAATATTCAGCCAAATCTTCGGCTTCTTTAAATTTAAAATGTTAGTAACACGCTTTTTCGTGCTCCTGCCGTCATCAAAGGTTATGGGTGTAGGGGCAGGGAAGCTCTTTTTGGAAGCGATAGAAACCAAAGCTCTTGTATAATCCTTTTTCATTTCGCTGTAATTCTCCTTTCGGAAGATGATCTCATCACAGCTCATTTCCATATCAAGGCTCATACGGTTGAATGCTATCCAGCAAAACGGATTGAACCAATGTATCGAAAGCAGAATATATGCAAAAAGCTTTATAATATGGTCAAGCCGTTTAATATGACACCTTTCATGGGCTACAATGCAATTTTGCTCGGTTTCGCTCAAACCGTAGGGAAGATATATCTTCGGACGTAAAAAGCCTAAAGTGAACGGTGCGCTTATTCTGTCAGAAAAATATATGTTTCCGCTCTGCAAAATAGCATTGCGCATCTGTCTGTGAATCTTAATGTAAGAAATAACACCGTAAATAATCATTACTGCCACGCCGATGAGCCATAAAGTTATCGCCGTGTTCATTAAGAAATTGCTCCAATCAAATCCCGCCGTGCCGTTCGTAACCGCGCTTACAGTATCTCCGACGACGGTTTGAACCGTCTCCGAAGCTGTGTTGCCGCCTATAACGGTAACGGTCGTGCCGTTTGCGGTATTTTTCACGGAATTGATAATATTCTGCTGTAATTTCGGAGATATAAGGCTTAAATCTACCTTAAAGCCCTCGGGAATACAAAGACGGAAACCTGCCACCGCCCAAAGTATATAAGAAAACTTTCTCGGAGCCTTTCTTATAATAAGTCGGACGATAAGGATTGCGGCTATAACGAAAGATGCTTTAATGCTCATTTCGATTATCGTGCTGAAAATGCTTTCCATACTTTATCCCTCCGTGTGTTCGTCAATAAGGCGCTTAAGCTCTTCTGCCTCCTCGTCGCTTAATTTCTTTCCGCCTAAAAAGGTAACGAGAAATTTCGGCAAAGAACCGTTAAAGGTATGATTCATAAAATGCTCGCTTGCGAAAATCTGTACCTCTTCCTTAGGTACGAGTGATGTAACGATGGTGTCGCTGTTCTGGGCGAACCCCTTTTCGCATAGCTTTTTGAGCGTGGTATAGGTCGTCGGCTTCTTCCAACCGAGCTTTTCCTTGCAAAGCTCTACGAGCTTACCCGAACCTAAAGGCTCGTTGTCCCAGATTACCGACATAAATCTGTAATCGCTTTCGCATAATTTCAAATCATTCATAGTATTTACCTTTCAAGTGGTTTTTGTGTGCACACGGGCTTTCGTACAAATCGTTCGGCCTAAACGGTTTGTAACTACCAACCTCTGTATTAAGTCTATAACAACCAACCGAATTTGTCAATACTTTTTCGAAAAATAATAAATAATAAAATTTCTCTTTTCAAATCCTTTATTCTATGATAATATATAAATGTTATGAATGTTTAAAAGGAGTAAGCTTATGGAACTTGTTCTCCTGACCGCGCTCGGCGTCGGTAGTGCAACGGTTATCGGAGCGATAATCGGTTTTGCTTTTAAGAAAATATCTCATAAGTTTTCGGATATCGTTCTTTCCTTTGCCGCCGGTATAATGCTTGCCGCCGCTGTTCTCGGTCTTGTTATACCTTCGCTCGAATATGGCGGAAAATATGGATTGATAGTTACCGTACTCGGTATTTTTGCGGGTGCGTTGTGTATAAATCTTCTCGACCGTCTTGTGCCTCATATCCATAAATTCGTCGGCGCAACGCCCGAATCTGATACGGGAAATCTTAATAAGGTGCTTCTATTCGTTCTCGCTATCGCGATACATAATCTTCCCGAGGGTATCGCCGCGGGTGTCGGCTTTGGCTCGGGCGATAATACCCAAGCGCTCATAATTGCGGGCGGTATAGCCTTACAGAATATCCCCGAGGGTATGGTTATAATAGGTCCTATGCTCGCCGCGGGCGTGTCGCCTAAAAAGACCTTCCTTTGTGCCGCCGCGACGGGTGTTATCGAGGTCGTCGGTACGTTTCTCGGGTTCTTCGCCGTAAGCGTATCCGCCGCCATTCTGCCCTTCGCTCTCGCTTTTGCGGGCGGTACTATGCTCTACGTAATAAGCGACGAAATGATTCCCGAAACCCATTCTCACGGAAACGAACGCGGTGCGACCTACGCTCTGCTCGTCGGATTCTGCGTCATGCTTGCAACAGACGTCTTACTTGGATAATAATAATTAAAGAGGAATATAAATTATGGAAAACATTAAAGCAACCGTAAAAGAAACCGTTACCGAAAATAATACCGCGATTTCCGTCGGAAGCGGAAGCCTTAAGGTGTACGCAACCCCCGCTATGCTCGCTCTTATGGAAAAAGCCGCGTGCGAGGCTGTTGCGTCTATTCTTAACGAGGGCGAAACGACCGTCGGCACTCTTCTTAATGTGGCTCATACTGCCGCAACCCCCGTTGGTATGGAGGTCTCCGCTACCGCCGAGCTTATCGAGCGCGACGGAAGAAAGCTCGTCTTCAACGTTACCGCTAACGACGAGTCGGGCGAGATAGGAAAGGGAGCTCACGAACGATTTATCGTCTTGTCCGAAAGATTCACCGAAAAGACCTACTCTAAGCTCAATAAATAAATTAAAAGGTGTGCAAATCAATGCACACCTTTTATAATTAAATCAACCTACGCTCCCCAATATAACCTCTAAAAAGGCTTCCTTTTCCTCGAATGTTGATGGATTGTCTTCGCCGCTTATCGGGTCGTATAACGACGAATACGCAAAAATGCAAAAACCTTCTGCCCGCTCGCTTGATTCTATAACTCCGATCGACCGCGCGAGTATGTCCTTGCTGTCGCGCCATTCGTATTTTCCGTCTTCCCCCGCGTAACTGTCTGCGATGCCCTCGCTTCCGAGCGCACATTTCGCCGCGGAAAGCCCGATATAAAGCTTTGTGCTGTCGTTTTTCAACGCGCTTTCCCAATCCGAAAATACCTTCTCAAAAGGACAGTGTTCGTTTTCAAACCCGAAATATAATTGAGGCATAATATAATCGATAAATCCGTCCTCGCTTAACCATTTGTATATATCGACGTACCATCCGCTCGAAAGCGAATAAATATTTCCTGCAGGCGATATACCGAACCGCTTTCCTTCAAATTCGTGTACGACTTCATATAAAGCCTTTACCGTGCGGTTGATGTTGGCTCTTCGAAATTCGTCCTTGTCGCTGTACGCACTGCTTTGGAATTCAGGCTCGTCCTCGAATTCAAACTCCGTCGGATAGAAATAATCATCTAAATGTATTCCGTCGAAATCGTATTTCTCTAAAATCTCCTTCGCACCGCTGACAACAAGCTCGGTCGCTTCTTTATAGGATGGATCAAGGTATAAGATTCCGTCCGCCCCCAATTCGATACGCTTCCCGATACCCTCGGTGTACCAATCGTATAATATGCCCTTGCCGTAATTTCTGAGCTCGTCCTCTTTGCAAAGCCTGAATGGGTTTATCCAAGCATCGACAGTAAAACCCTCGCTTTTTGCGATATCCAAAAAGATCTTAACAGCGTCATATTCTGTTTCGCCGCCATACTTTCCCGCTATGTATTTCGAATTCGGGTAAAATTCGCTTTCGTACATACTGTCTCCGTTAGGTCGAAGCTGTAAAAATATCGCGTTGAACCCATCCCTTTTGAGATTTTTAATCATCTCTACGACTAATCTCTCGTAATCCCGCTTGTCCCTCTGCTTGCTTCCCTTGCGGTAAATGGGGTGCATATCGAATTGCGATACCCATATCCCGCGTAATTCGCTGTCCGTTGTTTTGTCCTCGCCTTCTTCGTTTTCGGTTATGCGCGAAACGTGATAGGTTATGCTTATTTCAATATCGTTCTCGCTGCCCATCGCGCTCGCACTGCACGAGGTTAAAATCAAGCATAACGTAGTAATGTAAATTAACTTCCTCATTTTTCTTCACCCGTTAAGAGTCTATTGCCGAATGCGTTGAAAAATACCACCTTGAATTAACTTTTTTAATGTGGTAATATAAGTATAATTCCGCGTTGCCCGTAAAAGCCTCGCTTGTGATAATTTGCGTAAACAGACCGAAGGAGGGAAGGTATGATTCCGAATCTCGATAAAAATACCGAGTATATAATCGAAGAATTGTATAATCAAGGATTTTCTGCCTACGCTGTCGGCGGTTGCGTCCGCGATGCAATACTCGGCAGAGAAGTTAC
>JAZRLT010000136.1:0-12159 GCA_045646995.1 Eubacteriales bacterium
GGGTGCAGAGAAATTCCTTGATATTAAATGCCGTATGGCGGGACTTACTCCCGATGCTGTTGTTATGGTTGCCACTGTGCGCGCTTTGAAGATGCACGGAGGTCTTGCTAAAAACGAACTCGGAAGCGAAGACGTCGGAGCCTTGGAAAGAGGTATTCCTAACCTTCTTCGCCACGTTTCAAATATCAAAAACGTGTATAAGCTTCCTTGCGTTGTTGCGGTTAACCGTTTTCCGACCGATACCGATAGGGAAATCAACTTCATAATCGAAAAATGCCGCGAGCTCGGCGTCAATACCGTTCTTTCCAACGTTTGGGCGGAAGGCGGTAAGGGCGGAGAGGATCTCGCACGCGAGGTTGTTAGACTTTGCGAAGAAGAAAAGGGTAATTTTACATTCTCTTACGGTCTTGATTGCTCTATCGAGGAAAAAATCGAAGCGGTTGTAAAAAAGGTTTACGGTGGTGTCGGCATAAACGTTATGCCCTCCGCTAAAAAACAAATTGAAAAGCTTGCCGAGCTCGGATTTGGCTCTTATCCCGTGTGTATAGCTAAAACTCAGTATAGCTTTTCTGATGATCCCACCAAGCTCGGAGCGCCCGAGGGCTTTACGGTTACCGTTAAAAACGTTAAGATTTCTGCGGGTGCCGGATTCATTGTTGTTCTTACGGGAGATATTCTCACTATGCCCGGACTTCCTAAGGTTCCTGCGGCTGAAAGAATCGACGTTGACGAAAACGGCGTGATCAGAGGATTGTTCTAAAAAATCAAGAGCCGTTGCTTTGCGACGGCTCTTTGTAAAGGTATTGAATATGAAATTAAAAGTAATGACGTTTAATATCCAACACGGAAGAAACCATAATCTCGAGGGCGATGTAATAGACCTTGATGCGGTGGTTTCCAACGTGACCTTGCAAAAACCCGATATCGTGGGGTTGAATGAGGTTAGATCGGGTAAGCATTTCGATCACTTTAGCGGTCTTTCCGATCAACCCGCCTATCTTGCAGAGAAGTTTGGATACGACTATCGTTTTGGAAAATCGATAACTATTTTCGGAGACTGTGAGTACGGAAACGCTGTTTTTTCTAAATTCCGTATTTTGAATTCGGAAGTAATTGCTATTCCTGATCCCGACGAAAAGCTCGAGGGGTACTATTATGAATCCCGCTCGTTGATCCGTACGGATTACGAAATAGAAGGGAAGCGATTAACTGTTTTGAATTCTCATTTCGGTCTTGCTCCCAATGAACAAACAAATGCTGTCGATTTGGTGTTCTCGATTGTGAAGGAAGTTGAAAATCCGGTAATTCTTATGGGAGATTTTAATATGACTCCCGAAAATGAGAATGTAAAAAGATTGTCTGGGATTTTCGAGGATGTGCACCGGTCCTTAAATAAAGCTATTCCTACGTATCCTTCGAATTCTCCCGATGAACGTATCGACTATATTTTTGTTAAAGGGCTTAAGGTCGAGTCTGCCGATACGGTTAAGAAGATTGTTTCCGATCATTATGCTATTACGGCTGTGCTTGAATTTTGATTTTAGTGTGGAGAGGTGTCAAAACGACACCTCTTTGTTTTTTTGTTTAAAAATTATCCCGCACGACAACGCATTTAAACGGTGAATTATATAGAAAAAATTCCTCTTTCTGCATATATGATCGAAAGCTGGAAATATATTCTGCAATATAACGAAAATGCTTTTTGCTTACATCTTTCCAAAGTCTGAATATCTCGCTAAAACCAGTCTTTTTCGCCTATTTGCACGAAAAGAGAACGCGCGTTTGGTCACATAATAACAAATTTTGCGACTTGGTTCGCTTTGAATCGACCCTTCAAAATGTCGAAAAGCCTTGAAAATAGGGCTTTTTTTGTTTGTCAAAATGACGAAAAGCCAATTTACATAATTAGGATTTGTTTTGCTGTTCTATTGCATTTTTGGGGCTCTTAATGTATAATTAGACCATAAAGTGGTGCGAAGTGGAGCAATATGGTTTAATATCCCACAAAATGCACCGAAAATGTATCAAGAAAGGGGAAAGACAGATGTTCTACGGCGAATACAGACATACGATAGACGCTAAAGGTCGTCTGTTTATTCCTGCGAAACTTCGCGAAAAGCTCGGAGAAGATTTTATCTTATCTCGAGGCTTTGATAAATGCATTTGTGTCTATCCTATGGAGGAGTGGGAAAGATTCACCGAAAAGATCGAAGAACTTCCTGTTGCCAAGGAAAGACATATACGCCGTTATTTTTACGCGGGTGCATACGAAGGTGTTATCGATGCGCAAGGTCGTGTAACGCTTTCTCAAATGTATCGCGAATTTGCGAAACTTGAAAAAGATGTCGTTATTGTGGGTAATCGTTCTCACCTCGAATTGTGGTCTGCTTCTGCGTGGGAAGAAGAACAAAAATTCATCGATAATGAAGATATCACTAATGAACTTATTGAGTTGGGCTTCTGATTATGGAATTTAATCATATTTCGGTGCTTCTTTACGAAACGGTCGATTCTCTAAATATAAAGCCTGACGGAATATACGTCGACTGCACGCTCGGCGGTGCAGGGCATACGTCGTTGATTCTTTCGAGGCTCGGCGAAAAGGGAATGGTTATCGGTATAGATCGTGATGACGACGCATTGAACAATGCAAAGGAAAAAGTAAAAGATTCGCGTTTGATTACCGTCAAGGATAATTTCGAAAACATCGCCCGTGCCGTTGAATCTGTCGGAGTTGATAAGGTTGACGGTATATTGATGGATCTCGGTGTTTCATCGCATCAGCTGGATGTTGCCGATAGAGGCTTCTCGTATATGCAGGACGCTCCGCTTGATATGAGAATGGATAGAAAATCTCCCTTTACGGCTTATGAGGTAGTGAATACGTATTCGCACGGCAATCTCTGCCGTATATTGAGAGATTACGGCGAGGAAAAATACGCATCGGCTATAGCGTCTAAAATATGTGCGGTAAGAGAACAATCTCCTATAAAAACCACTCTTGAGCTTTCGGAAGTGATTTCCTCGGCGGTTCCGCCTAAGTATAAATTCGAGGGCGGCCATCCTGCTAAAAAAACCTTTCAAGCGATAAGAATTGAGGTTAACGGCGAGCTTGACTGTATACCCAAGGCGATTGAGGCCGGTATAGAGCTTTTGAACGAGGGCGGAAGAATGTCGATAATAAGCTTCCATTCTCTCGAAGACAGAATTGTAAAAAACGGATTCAAAACGCTTGAAAATCCCTGTACCTGCCCTTCGAATTTTCCGATGTGTGTCTGCGGAAAAAAGCCCAAGGCTAAGGTGGTAACGAAAAAGCCGATTCTTCCTTCTGACGATGAGCTTGAACGCAATAGCCGTTCTCATAGCGCGAAATTGAGAGTTTGTGAAAAAATATAGATTAGAAAGGTGCACAGAAAATGCAAGAAAATATCAACGTTCCGGCAACAAGAACCGCTAATGGTCGAAATAAATCGAATACTGCTGTAACGACTGCTAAAAAGTCGGTTGCTGTTAAGAAAAATAATAAAACCGTCTCTGCAAAGCGTGCTTCTAATATGCACGCAGTTCGTGCGCCTAAGATAGTTAATGTAAAGAAAAAGGATAAAGCGCCCTTCCCTTGGTCCGTTGTCCTTGTTTCTGTGCTTATGACCGGCTTGTTCCTATTTATGATGATGAACTATGCGGAAGTTGATAAGTATAGAAGCGAAAACACCGAGCTTACTAACAAAATCGCCTCGCTCGAAAAGACTCAGGATGCATTAGAGGTTGAATTGAGCAATAAGTACGACCAAAAGGATATACGAGAATACGCTACCGAAGAGCTTGATATGGTACACGTGAACGAAATGCCTAACAGCAGTATTATTTATGTTACCATCGAGCAAGAGGACAAGACGGAAATGCATACCTATGACGATGGTGAAGAAGGCGGCTTCGGCTTCTTGCTTACCGGATTTGGTGAAGTTATACGCGATTTTTTTGAATAATTTACGAATAAATAACAAATCGTGTAAAATCTGTGATATAATATTAAATAGCATTAATTCCGAGATTCGGAATATATTTTCAAATGGGGTAACGAGGAATAATTCTCTTTACCCATTTGTCATATCTTAAAGGAGAAATTTTATGTCAAGCGCAAAAAGAAACAATGTAACGGTGAGTGGCGGTAGTGTTGCGGTAACACGCGGCAGGGTCGCGCTTGGCGTGATTTTGGTGCTTATGATAGCGCTTGCGGTTCGCTTTGCGTATCTCCAAATATTCGACCCTAACGACTATCGTACGGCGGCGCTCGATCAATATACGAGCTCTGTTACAATCCCCGCGAAGCGCGGCTCTATTCTTGCGAATGACGGAACTACAGAGCTTGCGGTAAGCGCAACCGTTTATAATTGCTTTATCTCTCCTAACGATATAAAGGACGAGGCACAGCTTAACCTTATTGCGGACGGCCTTTCCGAGATTCTCGGTATAGACAGGGAAGAAATCGTTATAAAAGGCAAGCGTACTACGTCCAAATACCAAATAATTAAAAAATATCTCAACGATACCGAAGAAGATGCTGTGCGGGCGTTCATCTCTGAAAACGATCTTCAATGGAAGATAAATCTTGAGGAAACAACCAAGCGTTATTACCGTTACGGCACCTTTGCTGCTCACGTGCTTGGATTTACCGGTAGCGATAATCAAGGTCTTATCGGCGTCGAGGCTATGTATGACGAATATTTAAAGGGTGTTGACGGCAAGTCGGTAAAGGCTGCTGATGCGTACGGAAATGAGCTTGATTCCGGTATAGGATCTACTTATATTGCCGCTACCGACGGATTAAACGTTGTAACAACGATTGACTGGTCGGTGCAAAATACCGTTGAAAAATACATTAAGCAAGCGTATGAAGAGCATAAGCCTAACGGTAGAGTAGAATGTATCGTTATGGACGTTAATAACGGAGAACTGCTCGCTTCGGCTATTTATCCTAATTACGACTTGAATAATTATACTACGCTTTCTGAGTACTACCAAAGCGAATACGATCTATTTGTGGGTACAGAGGAACAGCGCGCCGAAGAAAAAACACGTCTTCTTAACGAGATGTGGAATAACACTATCGCTACCCAAACCTATGAGCCCGGCTCTACGTTTAAGATAATTACAAGTGCGATTGCGCTTGAAGAGGGTGCGGTGGGCTATGAGTCCTCTTCATTTAAATGTGTCGGTGCGTATAACGTTGCAGGCACTACGATTCACTGTCATAAGGTAAGCGGACACGGAACCCAAACCTTTAGTGAAGCTCTTGTTAATTCTTGTAACCCTGCGTTTATACAAATCGGTACCTCGATAGGAACAAAGACCTTTAAAAAGTACTTCGAGGAATTCGGATATACCTCTACCTCCGGATCTGATATCGGCGGTGAAGCATCTACGATTTATTACGATACGTATAATACTCAGTTCGAATCACTTGAATTGGCGGTATATTCCTTCGGTCAGACCTTTAAGGTTACTCCTATTCAGCATATCAGAGCGGTTTCTGCCGTTGCAAACGGAGGATATCTTGTTGTTCCTCATACGGTTAAATCCTTGGTGGACGATGAAGGCAACGTTGTAAAAACCTTCGAGTATGAGAGCGACCGTCAGGTTATATCTGCCGAAACCTGCAACCGTATTATTACAGCGTTGACAAATTCAACCAAGAATGCATCGGTTACGGGCTATAATATCGTTTCTAAAACAGGTACGTCCGAAAAACGTGATACAGAGCGTACTGATGACTATATCAGCTCTTGTGTGTCCTTCGCTCCCGCTGAGGACCCCCAGATCGCAATACTCGTTCTTGTAGATGAGCCTACCGGAGGTCAGCATTTCGGTTCTGCCGTTGCGGCTCCTATCGTATCGAATATTCTTACCGAGGTTCTTCCGCATTTGGGTATCGCGCCCAATACAAATCAAAATAATACCGTTACCGTTCCGGATTACTTTGGCAAGTCTGTTGAAGAGGCTAAGAAGGATATCGAAGAAAAGCTTGGTGTTAAGTGTGTTGTTCGCGGAGAAGGAGATATTGTTGTTAAACAGCTTCCTGCGGCTGATACTGTTATCTATTCCAGCGGCGTTGTTATTCTCTATACCGAGGACACCAATATTTCTCCCAACGTTACGGTACCTAATCTTATGGGTATGACCCCGACCTCGGCTATTAAGGCATTGATTAACAGTAATCTTAATATCTCGATAAAGGGCATATTTAACGATGATTATACGAATTGTCGCGTAAATGCGCAATCAGTTCCCGCGGGTGATAAGGTTCTTCCCGGTACTGTTATCGAAGTTGAATTCTTGTACGAGGAAGCGATTGAATAATGAATCTGACTCTTGAATATATTAAAAACGTCTGTGGCGGTAAGCTTTCTGCCGCCGCGGACAAAAACAGAACGGTGAACGCGTTTTATACCGATAGCCGTACTCCGTCCGATGACAAACTTTTTCTTGCCTTGCGCGGTGAGAAGATGGATGGAAATACTTTCGTTCCTGCTCTTTTGGAAAAGGGATTTTGTGCGATGACCGATCGTGAGGAAAACCTTGAGGTTGGCGGTGACTGTCTTTACGTCGAGGATGTTCGTACGGCACTTCAATTTCTTGCGAAGCATTACCGTGAAACTGAGCTTGGCAAAATACCGTTTGTCGGAATTACGGGCTCGGTTGGTAAGACTACGACTAAAGATATGGTGGCTCTTGCGTTGTCCTCTTCGCTTTCCGTACATAAAACAGCGGGTAACTTTAACAGCCAGATAGGACTTCCTCAAACGGTTCTCGCGTGCCCACTCGATTCGGAATGTGCTGTCGTTGAATTGGGTATGAGTATGCACGGTGAAATGGAACGTATAAGCCGATGCGCCAAGCCCGATATTTCAATAATTACTAATATCGGACATTCTCATATAGAAAATCTCGGAAGCCGTGAAGCAATTCGCGATGAAAAAGTGAAAATCGCAATGTTTTCCGATTCCGAAGCCTGCCTTTTGCTAAACGGCGATGAGCCTCTGCTTAAAAATGTTGACTATGGCTCCAAAACAGTATATTATGTTTCTGTAGAGGACTCCTCTAATGATTGCTATGCCGAAAATATTATCGAGTCGATTGACGGTTTGTCATTCGATGCTGTGATCTTCGGAACGATCTATAATGTAAAGCTTGAGGTTTGCGGTAGACACTACGTTATTAATTCGCTTTTTGCACTAACGGCCGCCTATCTTCTTGGTATAGATGTTCAAAAGGCGGTTGATGCTCTTTCGGGATATACAAGTGACGGAAGACGTCAGTTTGTTTATGAGTCTGACGGCCATACCGTTATTTCGGACTGCTATAACGCTTCTCCTGAGTCTATGAATGCCGCACTTTCGGTTCTCAAGGTCTCGAAGGGAAGAAGAATAGCCGTGCTGGGAGATATGCTCGAGCTTGGCGACGAAACGGTTAATCTCCATAAGCTCGTCGGTACGTATACCTCTTCTTCGGCTGATGTTGTCGTTACATACGGAGACCTTGCGAAAAATATCGCGGAAGCCTCTGCGGTGAGGGAGAAATATAGCTTCGGACCCGATGAAAGGGAAGAGATGAAGACGTTTCTTTTGGGCTTCATTAAAGAAAACGATACCGTGCTTTATAAAGCAAGTAACGGTATGAAATTGATAGACCTTATTGTTTAATATAAAGGAGGTAAAGCATAATGTTGATGGATAATATTACTATTGCGGTAGTTTTTGCCGTTGCGTTTATTACCGGTGTTGTCCTTTATAAAATTTTCATTCCGCTTTTGCGTAAGGTTAAGCTCGGACAAAAGATTTTGGAGATCGGTCCGTCTTGGCATAAATCCAAAGAGGGAACTCCTAATTTGGGTGGCTTGATATTTATCGTCGCTATGCTTGTTGCCTTTTTGGTTGGAATAGTTATGATTCCTAAAGCGACGGATATGCTCTTTCAGGGCGGAGTCGGTGGAATCAAGGAAACTCTGCTTATTCTCGGATTTGCGCTTTCACAAGCATTAATTGGCTTTGTTGACGACTATGTCAAACTATTTAAAAAACGTAATAAAGGATTGAGCAGTACACAAAAGCTTGTGCTCCAATTTTTAACAACGGGCGTTTATCTCTTTGTTCGTGCGCGCTTTTTCTTTGGCGATACCGCTTTTTCAACCCCGTGGGGAGATATCGAATTAGGAATTTTCTATTACGTGGTAATGCTCCTTGCAATAGTATATGTCGTTAACTGTGCTAACCTTACCGATGGTATTGACGGCTTGGCGGGCAGTATAGCGTTTATAATTTGTACGATGTTCTTCTTGACTGCCTTTAAGGGTATGTCGGATTGGCCGACCACGGATACCGCTCCTGCGATCGTTATTGCCGCTCTTCTTGGCGCGTTGCTGGCTTTTCTTGTGTTCAACTTCCACCCCGCAAAAATATTTATGGGTGATACCGGTTCGCTCTTCCTCGGCGGATTTATCGTTGCTTTGGCGGTAGATACCGACCTTGAATTTATGTTGATTCCGATTAGCGTCGTTTGGATAATCGAAGGTGTTTCGGTTCTCCTGCAGGTCGGCTCCTTCAAGCTTACAGGAAAACGAATCTTTAAAATGGCTCCTATCCACCACCATTTTGAAAAATGCGGTTGGGGAGAGGTTAAAATTGTTGCCGTATTCTCGCTTATTACCGTAGTGTTTTCTGTTGTTTCGTATTATTTGTTGAATTTTTAAACTCTGATTTTAGAATATAAATTCCGTAAAGGATTGTACTTATGTCTGCCGAAACAAACGATACCAAATCCGTTGCGAAAACTAATGCGAATAAGTCTGTCGCTAATAGATCCCGTGTTCGGATTTCAGGTCAAAATAAAATATATCGCTTGATCGGCGAGGTTGACCGTCCTTTGCTGATCGTTGTTATTGCGCTCGTGTGTATTGGCTCGGTAATGATTTTCTCGGCATCTTATGCCGTAAGTGAATCTCGATTCGGTGACTCGTATTATTTCGCACGAAGCCAGATAAGATGGGTCATAATCGGTATTACCGCTATGGCGATAATCGCTCGTATTGTTGACTATCGAGTGCTTAAAAAGTTTGCTTACGTATTCTACGTTTGCGTTCTCGGTCTTAACTATCTTGTTCCGTATCTCGGCGAGACCGTTGGCGGTGCGACACGTTGGTTCGTTATCTTCGGTGTGCAGTTCCAGCCGTCTGAGCTTCTTAAATTTGCGCTCGTTCTTGCTTGTTCAACGTATATAAGTAACCATTCGTCGGAAATGCGTGAGTTCAAAACGGGTATCCTCCCGCTTGCACTTCTCTCTATTCCCGCCGCTATGGCTACACTTTTACAGAACCACCTTTCGGCGACTATTATTATACTTCTTCTCGCCTTCAGCATGATGTGGCTTTCTGGCACTAAGGGCTTTTATCTCGGAGTGGTCGTCGGTGCCGGTGCGGCGGCTGCGGCGTTTGTTCTTACGATAGGCCGCGGACTTCTCGAAAAATTCGTTCCCCACGCTTTTACGCGTCTCGAAATTTGGCGCGATCCGTTTTCCTATATGTCAAACGAAAGCGGAGGTAAGGGCTGGCAGCCTGCTCAGTCGCTTTATGCGATAAGCTCTGGCGGATTTTGGGGCGTCGGCTTGGGTCAGAGTAAGCAAAAGCACGGATATCTCCCCGAACCGCAGAACGACTATATATTCGCTATTCTTTGCGAAGAACTCGGTCTGTTCGGAGTGATATGCGTACTTTCGCTTTTCGGTGTGCTCGCGTATAGGGGATATCATATCTCTAAAAATTCTCCTAACCGTTTTTGCTCTTTGCTGACCATGGGTATCACCGCTCAGGTTATTATTCAGGTGTTACTTAATCTTGCAGTTGTTTCTAATACGTTTCCTAGTACGGGAATTAGCTTACCGTTCTTTAGTTACGGCGGTACGTCGCTTTTGATTCTTCTTGCAGAAATGGGTATAGTGCTCTCGATCTCGCGTTATTCCTATATTGAGCAAGGTTGATAGAAAGGTATATATTTTATGAAGATAATTCTTTGCGGCGGCGGAACAAGCGGGCATGTAAATCCTGCGCTTAATATTGCCGCTACGATAAAAAAACGTATACCCGATGCTGAGATAATGTTTATAGGTACGAAGCGTGGTATCGAAAGCACGCTCGTCCCTAAAAACGGTTATCCTATCGAATTCGTTGAGGTTTCGGGTTTTTCGCGTAAGCTGACTCTGAAAAATCTCAAATCAGCTTGGCATGCGCTTACTTCGGTGTCCGAAGCAAAAAAGATAATAAAGAAATTCAACCCCGATATAGTTATCGGTACAGGCGGATACGTAAGCTGGCCTACGGTTAAGGCCGCTTCCAAGCTCGGTATTCCTACTCTAATTCATGAACAAAACGCGTTTCCCGGTGTAACTACGAAAATGCTTTCTAAGGTTGCGGATAAGGTGTGTATCTCCTTTTCGGGAAGCGAAAAATTCTTTGAGGAAAAATACCGCAATAAGCTTGTTTTAACGGGAAATCCTGTTATCGTTGACGGAATGACCCGTTCTGACGCCCGTAAAAAGCTTGGGATTGCCGAAAATGAACCCTATATTCTTTCCTACGGCGGAAGTATGGGCGCAGAAAAGGTAAACGAGCTTGTGTTCGAGCTTATGGAAAAGTATTCTGTTCCTAAAAATGTCCGCCATACACATGCTATTGGCAGAGTCGGATTTGCTAAATTCGATGCCGTTGCTATGGAAAAGGGCTTTTACGGAAAGAGTAACCTTGAGCTTAGTGAATATATTTACGATATGGCGGTTCGTCAGGCGGCGGCTGATGTTATAATATGCCGTGCCGGCGCTATGACCTTGTCTGAGCTTGCTATAAGAGGACGTGCGGCGGTGCTTATTCCGAGCCCTCACGTTACCGAAGATCACCAGTATAAGAACGCAAAGCTTTTGGCTGATGCAGGCGCCGCAATCGTGTGCCGTGAAAGTGAAATCGACGGAAAGCTTCTTGCCTCTATGGTTTCGGAATTGCTGGAAAATCCAAATAAACGTCTCCGTATGGAGGATAGCATAAAAAGCTTCGGTGTTTCCGATTCTGTTGATAAAATTGTCGAATACGCTTTAGGACTTGTAAAATAATTTTAAGAAGGGAAGTGGAATGAATGGGACAGCAAAAATTTGTCCGTAAAAATATGGCGATATACGATGCCCAGCGACGTCAAGAAAAAAAGCGTAGCCGTCGTAACGCCTTTTATATATGCTTGTTTACCTTCGTTTCGCTTGTCTTTATAGCGATCTGCGTGGCGGTCTTTTTGAATGTTAAAGCAGTGGATATTAACGGTAACGAGCGATATTCCGATAAGGAAATCTCAAAGCTTGTTCCGATCGAAACAGGAGATAATATGCTCTCCTTCGATGCGGATTCTATCGAGGAAGCTATTCTGCAAAAATATCCTTATATTAAAGAAGTAAATGTAAAGCGGGATTTTCCTACTACCGTTGTTGTGGAAATCGTCGAATCCAAGGCATATTATACAGCCGCGATTGCGGGCGATACCTACCTGCTGTCCCCCGAGCTTAAGGTGCTTGAAAAGAAGGACGGCAAAGATGCGGATGACGGAGATTGTATTAAGCTTTCCTTGAATAACGTTAGACGCTGTATTGTCGGTGAAGAACTTCAGTTTGTTGACGACCGAACCTATGATGCGGTAGTCGATCTTCAGGAAATTTTCAAGACTCATTATATCGACGGAAAGATAACCTCGATCGATATAAGATCACGATTTGATATATATATCAATTACGATAATCGTTTTAAGGTCTACCTCGGCGATATGGAAAACGCAGAGGTCAAGATACGCTTTCTTGTCCGTATCCTTGAGAAACAGGAAGACGGAGCGACGGGGACGATAGATATATCTAACCCCCAAGAAGCCGCTGTTGCGTATTCATGATGCACTAAAAACCGATTTTTCGAAAAAAATACGCTAAAAATAAAAGAAAAACATAAAAAACACTTGCATTTCGCAAAAAAACATATTATAGTATAGTATGTATGGAAATAAGTCAAGATATTTGGAGGTTCAATATGCAAAATATGATCGAAGATCCCAATAAAGTTGTCATTAAAGTTATCGGTGTCGGCGG
>JAZRLT010000137.1:0-4233 GCA_045646995.1 Eubacteriales bacterium
ATCATTCTTGCCGGTAAGAGTCATGCCCGATCCGATAAACATAGATGTTACGAAATTGCTGTTGATGAGGAAGCCGTATCTGTCTTTGTAAGACATGCCGGTTTCGCCGTCGATATCAGCGGTAACCTTGGTAGCCATTTCGCGGAGCTTGTCGATGGTCCAATCACCGTTTTCAACGAGTTCGTAGGGACTTTCAAGGTTATAGGTGCTGATCATATCCTTGTTGAATACGATAGCGTGAGTACAAGCAAGAGAAAGCATGCTTATATCGCCGGTTGCGAAATAGTTTTCGTTGTTGATAGAAAGGCTGCTTACGCCGTTCTGGTCCCAACAGGGATTCTTGAGGTTGATATATTCTAAATCGTTAAGCTCCCAGAAATAGCTCTCGAGAGAAAGTCTTGCCGCGTCGGGGATGTAAGGCATTACGATATCGTAATCACCTGTGCCGCCCATTACGTCGCGTTCTACAAGAATGCTCATGGTCTCGGTAGCGGTGGTCTGAGCTTCTTCGATAACAACACCGAATCTGTCTTCGACGAGCTCGTTACGTCTCTTGATTGCCTCGTTGAGTACTTCGGGTTCGCCTTCCTTTTCGGTCATTTCGGTAGACTTGTAGCTGCCGCCGTCTTCGCCTACAACGAGAATGGTAACGGTTTCGCCTCCGAAATCCTTTTCGGGGAGATCAGAAAAAAGTGCGTTTTCTTGAGCGTTGCTGTTTTCGGAGCCTTTGCTGTTTTCGTCGTCGGGTGTGCATGCAGAGAAGCACATAATGACGAGACAAAGCATCATAAGCAATGCCAAAGCGCGTGTTGCAAATTTCATTATCTTTCCTCCTGATAATAAAGTTAATGTGTGGTGATACGTATCACCGTAAATTTAGTTAGCTTGATTATACCAAAGTGAAATAAATTAGTCAAGATATTTTATTTATATTTTGACAATCTGAGATTTGCGTGGTATAATAAATTGCGGTATTGTATATTGTAATTTTTTACGGAGAAATTTTAATGTTCGAAAAATCAATTTCCGATCTTTCCATTGACTTTGTGCTTAAGCTTTTCGGAACGCTTGACGGTAATATCGAAAATATCGAGTCTGCTTTTTCAGTTTCTGTCGTTGCGCGTGAGGGCGTTATAAAAATAAGCGGCGATAACGGTGACAACGTTAATATGGCTGCTTCTTGTATTGAACAGCTCGAACGCGTAAGCCGTCTTTCTGAAAGCATAGATGAAAATACGATAAATTACGTTATATCTATGGTGAGCGAAGAAAAGGAAGAAGAGCTCGGCGCTATATATAACGATTGTATATGCCTAACAAATAAGGGCAAGCCCATTAAAGCAAAAACTGTAGGACAGCAAAAATACGTTGATGCGATAAATTCAAATACGATAGTTTTCGGTGTAGGTCCCGCAGGTACAGGCAAAACCTTCCTTGCCGTCGCTATGGCTGTTACGGCACTGAAGAAAAAACAGGTTTCTAAAATCGTTCTTACTCGTCCCGCAGTAGAAGCGGGCGAAAAACTTGGATTTCTCCCCGGAGATCTTCAAAGTAAGATAGATCCCTATCTCAGACCGCTGTATGACGCTTTGAACGAAATGCTTGGAAATGAAAGCTTCAAAAATTGCGGAGAAAAGGGTATAATCGAGGTCTGTCCGCTTGCATATATGCGTGGACGTACTCTCGATGATGCGTATATAATTCTCGACGAAGCTCAAAATACCACTCCCGAGCAGATGAAAATGTTTCTTACTCGTCTCGGAAATAACAGCAAGGCTATTATTACGGGAGATATTACTCAAATCGACCTTCCGTATCTCCGCAAAAGCGGTCTTGTAGATGCTTTGGAGATTTTGGAAAATATTAAGGGCATCGCTATTTTCCGTTTTAGTCATAAGGACGTAGTGCGCCATCCGCTCGTTCAAAAGATCATTCAGGCTTATGAAAAACGTGATAATTCTCGCCAAGCCGACGAAAATGATCGACCTAAGCGTGAAACCTTTAAAAGGAGACCTAAGGAATGATAAAAATATATTTTGACGTTCTTACGGAAGAATCTATTCCGAAATTGTACGAAACGTTGATGAAACGCGTGGTACGTACTGTGGTTAAAGAGCAATATCCCGACCATCGTTTCGAGGTGAATATTACCGTATGTGACGATGAAACAATTCACGCCATAAATAAAGAGCATCGTGGAATTGATCGTCCGACCGACGTTCTTTCCTTCCCGTTTTATGATTTTGATACGCCCGATCAGATGACTCTTCTCGGTGATATTATAATATCGCGCGATACAGCGTATAGACAGGCTTATGAATACGGACATTCACCGAAGCGTGAATTCTGCTTTCTTGCCGCTCATTCTGCACTCCATCTTCTCGGATACGACCATGAAACCGATGAGGAAAGGGTAGTGATGGAAGCAAAACAAAAAGAAATTCTTGAAAAACTCGGTATAAAGAGGTAATTATGACTAAAACAGCATTTATAATGATAGCAGGCAAGCCCAACGTTGGTAAAAGCACTCTTTTGAATACACTTCTCGGCGAAAAGGTCGCGATAGTTTCTCGAAAGCCCCAAACTACGCGTAATCGTATTACGGGTGTGTTGACAAAGGGTGAGAATCAGTACGTATTTACAGATACCCCCGGTCTCCATAAGCCCAAGACCTTGTTGGGTGAATATATGATGAAATCCGTCGGTAATGCCGCCGACTCCTCGGATATTATCCTCTTTGTCGTTGAAGCGGGAACCGAGCTTAATCCTAACGAAAAAGCTGCGCTTGATAAATACAGCGCCTCGGGTATTGACGTTATTCTCGTAATTAATAAAATCGACGGCGCCAATAAGGCGAAGCTCGCCGAACAAATTATGGAGCTTTCGACTCAGTATGATTTTCATGCCGTAATTCCCGTATCCGCTCTTAACGGCGACGGAGTAGGAATTATCCTCGATGAGATTGATCCTCTTCTTTCCGAAAGCATCCATTTCTTCCCCGAGGACTATCTTACCGATCAGCCCGAGCGTAAGATATTCGCTGAAATTATCCGAGAAAAGGTTTTGAGGCTTCTTGATGACGAGATTCCCCACGGTGTTGCCGTTTCTATTGAGGACTTTTCCGAGAAAAAGGGTCTCTTGTCAGTACGTGCCGAAATATATTGCGAACGTGAATCTCATAAACGTATCATAATCGGTAAGAACGGCTCTATGCTTAAAAAAATCGGCAGCTATGCCCGTGAGGATGCGGAAACACTTTTCGAAACGAAGGTATTCCTCGATCTTTGGGTAAAGGTAAAGGAAAATTGGCGCGACCGACCCTCTCTTCTTTCCGACTTTGGCTTTAAGGAAGAGCTTGAATAATGCGCCATAAAACGAAGGGCTTGGTTATCCGAGAGGCTCCGAAGGGCGAAACGAGTAAGCTTTTAACCGTTTTGACTCCCGATTTGGGCGTTCTAACCGTTAACGCTAAAGGGGTGCGTAAACTTTCTGCACCCTATCTGAAAAGCGCCCAGCTGTTTGCGTTTTCGGATATGCTTCTCCATATAAAAAACGGCTTTTATACGCTTGCCGAGGCTTCGCTTGTTACCGATTTTTATTCATTGAGCTCGGATATAACCCGTTATTCTCTAGCTTGTTATCTCGCCGAAGCCGCGTCGGCCTTCGCCGTTCCGGGCGAGGAATGCTCGAATATTTTAAGATTACTGCTTAATTCTCTTTATGCGCTTGAGAAGGGCTTGGTTTCGGCGCCTCTGTTGAAATCGGCGTTTGAATTGCGCCTTTGCGCCGAATGCGGCTTTTTTCCCGAGGTGGCAGAATGCGCCGAATGCGGAAACGACCTTGAAAATACGGTTTCGCTCTTTAATGCCGTCGAGGGAGTTGCCCTTTGCCGTGATTGTGCCTCCGCAGGCGGTGATAATTATATCGTTTCGCCCTCGGTGTGTAAAGCGATGAAGCATGTTACAGAAAGCGAATTGTCTAAATTCGTTTCTTTCCGTGTCGGTAAGGATGACGAAAGCGTGCTTTCGGTTATCGCCGAGCGTTTTATGCTCGTTCGTGCCGAACGTGGCTTTAAAACGTTATCCTTCTATAAACAGTGTGAGAAATTACCATAAAAAGGAACCCCTTGTATGAAAGGCTTTACTAAAGCAAGAACAATACTCGAATATGATAAAATAATTAATCAGGTTGCTACCTTTGCCGTTACCGATTTTGCTAAAGGAACGATTAAGG
>JAZRLT010000138.1:0-2593 GCA_045646995.1 Eubacteriales bacterium
CAGTAACCGCAGAACGGCAAAGGTCGATAAGAAGATTTACACCGAGGGACATATTACGCGAGAAGAAAACGGGATATTCGGCAGAGAGCGCCTTAAGCATAGCCATTTCGCTCTCGGTATGACCGGTAGAAGCCACAACGCAAGGAGTTCCCGTCTTGCGGACAAACGCGCAGATTTCGGGAAGTGCGGTATGGT
Organism: Eubacteriales bacterium; assembly: GCA_045646995.1. Classification (GTDB taxonomy): domain Bacteria; phylum Bacillota; class Clostridia; order Oscillospirales; family CAG-382; genus Coliplasma. The sequence goes on from JAZRLT010000138.1 coordinate 196, forward strand.
GAGTGAAGTCGATCACCGCATCAGCGGTCACAGAAACCTCGTCGAGAGATTTATAAAAAGGAATATCCTCAAACGCGGGAGTACCGAACTTATCAACAGCAGCGATAATCTCGATTCCCTTATTCTTAGCAGCGGCAATAACTTCTTTACCCATTCTGCCGCATGCGCCGTTAACGATTATATTCATAATTTAATTTCCTTTAGGTTTGAATAGCTGTTTACAAGTACGTCTTATTTAATAAGGCCGTGCTCACGCATAAGGTTGAAGAGTTTTTCATCATCTGCCGCATCCATAGGACAGAGAGGCATACGGAACTCGTTCTGGCAGTAGCCCATTTTAGCAACGGCAGTCTTAACGGGAATCGGGTTGACCTGCATAAAGAGGCCGTTCATAAGACGGAGATACTTAAGCTGCATCTGAGAAGCGGTCTTGAAGTCACCGTCAAGGCAAGCCTTCGCCATCTTATGCGCTTCAGCGGGCATAATGTTGGAGAATACCGAAATAACACCGATAGCACCCATAGACATAAGAGGAACGATCTGCTGGTCGTCGCCGCTGTACATATCGATATCACCGGCGCAAGCCTCGAGAACCTCCATCATAAGGAGAAGGTTTCCGCTTGCTTCCTTGGTAGCAACGATATTTTCGTGCTTTGCGATCTGCTTATAGGAATCGATAGAGATACAGAAGCCGGTTCTTCCGGGAACGTTATAAACGATACAAGGAATATTTACCGAATCCGCAACCTGATTGAAGTGGGAAACGATACCCTTCTGAGAGCACTTATTGTAATAAGGAGTAACGAGAAGGAGACCGTCAGCGCCCGCCTTTTCGGCAAAGCGTGAAAGCTCGATCGCGTACTGAGTATTATTGGAGCCGGTACCCGCAATAACGGGAACGCGGTGATTTACCTTTTCGATAGCGAATTCGACGACCTTTTTGTGTTCAGCGTCATCGAGAGTAGCGGGTTCGCCTGTGGTACCGCAGACGATAAGAGCGTCAATACCGCTTTCAATCTGGAATTCAAGCATATTACCGAAAGCGTTATAGTCAACTGCGCCGTCCTTAAAAGGGGTGATGAGTGCAGTACCTGCGCCCTTGAAGATAGGTTTATTGATAGACATATTTATTACCTCCGCGGTTTGTTTTAACTTTAGTTAAAGTATATTCAGCTTATTGTATCACCGAACATACGAAATGTCAATATTTTAAAAGTAGTTATATTATGTTTTTTCAAATCGCAACAGCGTATTGACAGCACATATCTTTTTAATGTATAATCTTAGCAACAAGTTAACATAGCGAGGTAGGATTATGAAAAACGCGTTACGCTTGATATCGATAGCTTTACTCATTGCCATGTCCTGTGCTCTGTTCGCCGCCTGCGACAAGCAGGAATCGAACGAATCCTCAAAATCCTCACAAGGAGACGTTGGAGAGTCCTTTTTCGGATACAATATCCCCGAGGGAACGAGCTACGGAGGCAAAAAGGTAAAGGTTCTCACCACCGCGGTCAGCAATTCCGGAACCTGTTATCAGATAAATCCCAAGGACAACCCCGATTATTCCGCCGAAACAACCACCGCAGTACTCAACTCTGCTTTGGAATGCACTAATCTTGTAGAAGAAGCGCTTGGCATAGAAATCGAAGAAGAGGTAATATTCACAAGCTCGCGCTTCGGCGGACCTATGTATGAGCGTCTTTCGCTCGACGCAATGAGTTTCACTGCCGATTATCTTTTCGCTATGCCCTGCCTCAACGAAGCGTCTATGCTTGCGGCAGAGGGTTTGCTGTACGACCTTAACGGTATCGTAAACCTCGAAAACGCTTGGTGGTGCCAACCCTTTAACGAAGCGGTCACTATCGCAGGCAAGACTTATTTTGCATCGGGCGATATAGGCACCGTAGGTATGGAATCGACGATGTTCGTCGCATTCAACAAGCGAATCGAAAATTCGCACGGACTCGCGGCAAGTTATGGATACGATACTCTATACGATATGGTAGATGCCAAGGCTTGGACGCAAGACGTTATGTACGAAATGGCAAGAAGCGTTTACGTCGACAGCAACCAAAATAATATCGCCGACCCCGATGATATAATCGGCGTTTCCGGACAGGAAAATATCGTATATTGGCTACTACGCTCGGGAGACGTCAATATTTGCACGCTTGATTCCGATGGATATCCTATTTTAACCGTAAACAACGAACGCGCACTCAAGCTTATCATCAAGGCTCAGGAATTCTGTCAGAATCCTACCTCGGGGCTTATCATAGCCGACGATTACCTTGATCAGGGGCTCGCAATCAATCCCGCCGTTCAAACCTTTATCGACGGCAGATGCTTATTCTTCTTTAACTCCTTGGGCAGTTTGACCACGCTCCGTACGATG
>JAZRLT010000139.1:0-8925 GCA_045646995.1 Eubacteriales bacterium
GGCATAAAATCTCCTCCTGTCTTCGCGCGTACACGCGTGTAATGTATATTATATATTATAACGTTTAATATGTCAAATCCTACATATTGCGGTGTTATTATACATAAGACGGCATAAATTGCTATTGAAAAGACCTTTTAAATGTGGTAGAATTGATTGAATATACGCTATGGAGGCAAATCATGATAGCCAACCCCACTTTTTTTGAAAATGAAGGCGGAAGAAATAACGGTTACGACATCTTTTCGCGTCTTCTCAAGGATAGAATAATCCTCCTTTTCAACGAGATAAACGACGATCTCGCCTGCAGTATCGTAGGACAGCTTCTTTTCCTCGAGGCGCAGGATCCCGATAAGGATATCACTATATATATCAACTCCCCCGGCGGAAGCTGTTCGGCGGGATTTGCGATCTACGACACGATGAGAAGCATCAAGTGCGACGTTTCGACGGTTTGCGTCGGCTCTGCTTGCAGTATGGGTGCCTTCCTTCTCGCCGCAGGCACAAAGGGTAAGCGTTACGCGCTTGAAAACAGCGAGGTTATGCTTCATCAGGTTATCGGTTCCGCGGGCGGTCAGGCGTCCGACGTCATTATCGCGGCTAATTTCGCACGTCGCACCAAGGACAGAATAAACCGCATTCTCGCCGAAAACATCGGCAAGCCCGTTGAAGAGATCGCTCGCGACACCGAGCGCGACAACTGGATGTTCGCCGAGGACGCGCTTGCTTACGGCGTCGTTGACGAGATAATCAAGAAAAAATAACTTTCCTTAAGGGTCATTTATGTTATTCGGAATTACCGCTTTAAAGGTTTTGATGATGGTCGCCTACGGTGTGCCGGGGTATATTATGGTCAAAACCAAGCTTTTGGGCGAAGACGCGGCTAAGGTTTTCGCAAAGATATTACTTTATATCTCCTCACCCGCGCTTTCTATCCAGACTCTCAATTCGGTAGACTGTACTCCCGAGCGCCTAAAATCAATGGGTATCTTCTTCGCCGCCGTTATGGCGTCGCAAGTACTCATAATCTCGCTTTACAGCCTTATTTTCCGCAAAAAGGTTAAATCCGACAGCGGTCATAAGGTTTTAGCTGTGACCGGTGCTTGCGGAAACGTGGGATTTCTCGGCGTTCCGCTTTTGAAGTTTCTTTTCCCCGACAACCCCGAAATAATCCTTTATTCCGCGATGTTCTCGATAACGATGAATATTATCGGCTGGACTCTCGGGTTATGGCTTATGACGGGCAACAGAAAATATATCTCGCTCAAATCGGTATTCGTCAATCCCTCGACGATCGCTTTCGCCGTAGGATTTACCCTTTTCGTCACGAAAACAAAGCTTCCGGACCTTCTCGCCGAATATGTCGGAATGCTCGGTACTATGTCGACCTTTGTCTGTATGACGGTTTTGGGCATGAGATTGGCGACGAAAAAGCTGTCGAACGTATTTTTGAACACACGCGTATACATCGGCGCGATTTCAAAGCTTTTCGTATTCCCGATAGTAACGCTCGCGATATTTTACCTTCTCCCCGTCGACCAATCGGTAAGAGAAGCGGCTTTTGTACTCGGATGCTGTCCCGCGGCAACTATGATTCAAAGCCTTGCCGAGACACACAAGGGCGATTCCGAAACGGCGGCAAACATAATTCTATCAACAAGCTTATTTTGTATATTAACAATTCCGATTATGTGGACTGCGTACAACGCGCTCTTCATATAATCTTTCGGAGGCGATTTTATGAAAAAGACAGTAGCAATAATATTCGGCGGTGAATCCTCGGAATACGAGGTAAGCTGTGTTTCGGCGGCAAACGTTGCCGAGAATCTCGATAAATCCCTTTTTGAGCCGATATTGGTCGGTATCACTAAGGACGGTAAATGGTGGATATTCGGCGGAAGCACCGACGATCTCCGTAACCATATCTGGCAGGACAAACGCGCGCTTCTTACCCCCGCCGTTATCTCGCCCTGCAAGGCTCATCACGGCTTGATCTCCTTCGACGGCGCCAACGGAAGCTTCGAAATAACCCGCGTTGACGTTGCTTTCCCCGTTATGCACGGCAAAAACGGCGAGGACGGCACTATGCAGGGTCTTTTGGAGCTTGCAGGAATCCCCTACGTCGGTTGCGATACCTATTCTTCCGCGGTCTCTATGGATAAGGCGGCGACGAAGACCATCGTTGAAGCGGCAGGCGTACCCGTCGTGCCCTTTGTTTCGGCTTACAAGAATTGCGATATCGAGGCTCTCGCGAATGAATGCGAGGCGAAATACGGTTACCCCGTTTTCGTAAAGCCTGCCAACGCGGGTAGCTCGGTCGGTATCACCAAGGCGAAGAACAGAGATGAATTGATAGCCGGTATCAAGCTCGCGTTCGCACATGACAAAAAGCTTCTTATCGAGCCTAACACCGTCGGCCGCGAAATAGAGGTTGCCGTTTGCGGTAACTATAAGCCCTTCGCATCGGTTTGCGGTGAAATCGTTCCTAACAGCGATTTTTACGATTACGAAACCAAATACGTCGCCGATAACGCCGATTGCCTTGCGCCCGCGCCTCTCGACGATAAGATCGCTAACGAAATTCGCGAACTTGCTATAAAGGTCTATACCGCGCTCGGATGCAGCGGATTTTCGCGCGTAGACTTCTTCCTTACCGAAAAAGGCGCGTACCTTAACGAAATAAACACTATCCCCGGATTTACCCCGATAAGTATGTATCCCAAGCTTATGGCTTGTATCGGCATTTCTTACAGCGACCTTATAACCAAGCTTTTGTCGCTTGCCGAGGGGTGCGAGGAATGAATAAATTACCGATAGGCGTTTTTGACTCGGGCTTGGGCGGCCTTACCGCGCTTGACGAGCTTCACCGCCTTATGCCAAACGAGGATATAATCTATTTCGGCGACAGCGCACGCATTCCCTACGGTACGAAATCGCCGTCCGTAATCAAAAAATTCGCTCTTCAGGACGCAAGATTCCTCGTTTCCAAGGGCGTCAAAGCGATTCTCGTCGCCTGCGGTACGGTAAGCTCGAACTGTCTTGACGATATCGCGAACGAAACGGGATTGCCCGTTGTCGGCGTTATCGATGCGGCGGCAAGAAACGCTTCGGATATCGCAAAAAGCGGCAAAGGAACCGTTGCCGTACTCGGTACGAGCGCGACGGTCAAGAGCGGTGCTTACGAGCGCGCTCTTCAAAGCAACGGCGTTACCGACATAATCAGCCGCGCCTGTCCGATGTTCGTTCCGCTTGTCGAAAATTGGCATCCCGACAAGAACGACGAAGCGACCAATGCGATTATTTCGGAATACCTTTCGGACGTTGCCGAAAAAAATCCCGATGCAACTATACTCGGATGTACCCACTATCCCCTTCTTTCCGACGCAATAAAGAACCACCTTCCCGATACCGTTCTTATAAGCTCGGGCGCGAGCGCGGCGGCAGATCTTAAAGCGAAAATCGAGTCGCTCGGTATCGAAAACGGCGAGGGCGGAAGAATAGAATATTTCACGAGCGACGACGCGGTTCTTTTCCGCGCAAACGCCGAAAAGTTCCTGAAAAACGGACTTGAAGGCGAGGTTCAACATATCGATATAGAACTATTTTAAGGATAAAAAATGAAAATTCCCATAGATATACGCGTCCGCAGCGAAAGGATATATTCGGATATATCCCGCCGTCACGCGGGCGAAGAGCGTCCCGAAACCGATGATTTTCGCGTTACGGGTACGATGAAAACCACAAAAGGCGGTTACAGAATCGAATTCACCGAGGATGACGACCGTATCACGACGCTTATCGATGTTTGGGACGGAGACACCGTCTCGGTAACGCGACTCGGCGAAATGAATTCCCATATGGTGTTTTCCGACGGAAAGGCTTATACCTGTATCTGTAATACGGGATTTTTTCCTTTGCAGATGCGCGTACGCACAAAAAGCCTCAGAAACACCCTTTCGTTTGACGGCGGAAGGCTGGATATAGACTTCACCGTAGAAATTGTCGGTAATCTTGCCGAAAGAAACAAATTGAGTTTTTCGGTGTCACCCGACGCAAGTATAATTAAATCTTAAAAAGGATTTTAATATGTCCGACAAAAGAATAAAGATCCCCTCCGACGGACTTATAATTCTTCCGAGGGAGATATTGGAAAAATTAAAAACGGCGTCTGCCGAAGAGCTCAAGACGCTTATATATTTCTACGCCGAGCCCGAAACGAGCATTCCCGACGCAGCGCGTGAAACCAATCTCACCGTCGCACAGGTGGAGTCGGCTTGTGCCTTTTGGCGAGGAGCGGGATTTTTCGCCGAGGCTGTTGCTCCTAAAAAAGCCGTCGCGTCCGATACAAGCGTTTATCGTAATTACGACAGCGCAACCATCGCCGACGCCATCGAGAGCAACGCTGACTTCTCGCTTTTATGCCGCGTGGCGGGCGATAAGCTTCAAAAACAGCTCACGAAAAACGATTACAGCTCGCTTTTCTATCTTTACGATTTCGTACGAATCCCTGCCCCCGTTATCTGCGGTATAATCGAGGATTGCTGTGCGAACGAGAAAAAGAGCCTTCAGTACATATTCAAAAAGGCTGTCGGTCTTTATGAGGACGGTATCGACACCTACGATAAATTAGAGACGTATCTCGCGCGCAGAGCCGCTATCAACAGCGATATCGGCAAATTACGCAAGCTTATGGGTATGGGCGACCGCGCGCTAACCGCGAAGGAAAAGAAGCTTTTCGATTGTTGGTTCGGCGATTGGCAATTCCCCTTTGAAACCGTCAAGCTCGCCTACGAAAAAACCATCGACTCGACGGGCAAGCTTTCGACGACATATATGAACGCTATTCTCCGCCGTTGGTTTGATTGCGGTTTTGAAACTCCCGAGGATATCGAAAAGGGCGAAGCAAGCCGCAACCCCGATTTAGAGCACAGCTTTGAGGGTGACGAATTTATCGAAGCCGCACTTTCGCGCGGTTTTGACGATTGAGAGGACTTGGAATGAAAATAAGTGAAGCCCTTAATATAAAAGACGAAAAAAGAACCGCCGCTTTGATCGAGGCGGATATGAGGCGCAACGAGCTTCATACGAGATTTCCCCGCGTCGCCGCTATCGACGCCCAGATACGCTCGTTTTCCTTCCGTGTGCTCGGAGGCGAAAGCACGGAAAAGCTCCGTATGGAATCGGCACGCTTGAATGAGGAACGCGCGAATATTCTTTCGGCGGCGGGATATTCTCCCGACTACGACGAGCCCAAATTCGAATGCACGCTTTGCAACGACAGCGGTTACGTCAAGGCGTTAAAGGTATGCTCCTGCATCAAAAATATGGTTGCAAACAGCAATTACGTCGAAAGCTCTCTTGCGGGAGGGCTACTCAATAAAAGCTTCGATAATTTCTCGCTCGAATATTATTCCGAGGAAAACGGCGAACGCGCCCAAATGGAAAAAGCGCTCAGAGGTTGCAAAAAATACGCCGAGAATTTCCCCAACGACGACTCCTGCGGTATCTTATTTACGGGCGGTACCGGTCTCGGCAAGACCCACCTTTCCGCCGCAATAGCCAACGCGGTTTCGGCGAGAGGTATGAGCGTTATTTACGAATCGGCTCAGCAGATTTTCGACACCTGCGACGCAGTTCGCTTTAACCGTTTGGATCTTTCAGAGCGTAAAAAATACGAGAATTGCAAGCTTTTGGTTATCGACGATCTCGGAGCGGAATGCATTACTCAATACAGCGTTTCGTCGATCGCGAGCCTTATCGATCTACGCATAGTTAACGGAAGAAAGACCATAATAAGCACAAACCTTACCCTTGACAAAATAAGAAAGACCTACGGCGAACGCACCTATTCCCGTCTTCTCGGCGAATTCCGCGTTCTTCGCTTTACGGGTAAGGATATCAGAATGCAAAAAATAAAGGGTATTGATTAAATATGAAAAAGGTCAATATTTACACCGACGGCGCTTGTAAGGGCAACCCCGGAGCGGGCGGCTGGGCGGCTATCCTCGAATATGAGGGAAAAGAAAAAGAGCTTTGCGGCGGCGAGAGGTCCACGACGAACAACCGTATGGAGCTTACCGCGGCTATCGAAGGTCTTCGTGCGCTCAAAGCCCCTTGCGAGGTCACTCTTTACAGCGATTCGCAATATCTCGTCAACGCGATTAACAAGGGCTGGCTTATAAGCTGGCAGGCGAAGGGATGGCGCAAGGCGGATAAATCCCCCGTATTGAACGACGATCTTTGGAAGATTCTCGTCGATTTACTTGATATCCATTCCGTAGAATTCATCTGGGTACGCGGTCACGACGGCCACGCGTACAACGAGCGTTGTGACGCGCTCGCAAGCGGAAAGGCCGAGGAGCTAAACCGATAAATGAAAAAATTCGAAATAAAAAACTTTATTCTTCTTACGCTCGCGGGTGCGGTTAACGCTTTCGGCGTTACGTTGTTTCTTGCGCCCGTTAAGCTTTACGACAGCGGTATTTCGGGAACCTCAATGCTTTTATCCCAATTAACGCCCGAATGGATGTCGTTATCGATTTTCCTTTTGATTCTCAATATCCCGCTTTTCCTTTACGGACTTAAAAAGCAAGGCGTTCATTTCACTATATACGCTATCTACACCGTCGCGATGTATTCGCTTTTCGCTTGGATTATCAACGACGTGCTCCCTGTCGACGTAACGATGGCTTCGCCCCTTGCCGAAAGCGATTTATTACTTTGCGCGCTCTTCGGCGGACTTATTTCGGGCGCCGGAAGCGGTCTCGCGATACGCTTCGGCGGCGCGATGGACGGAATCGAGGTTCTCGCCGTTATATTTGCGAAACGAATCGGCGTAACCGTCGGAACCTTCGTTATGGCGTATAACGTCGTTCTTTATGTGATATGCGGTCTCGCGATTAACAGCTGGATTCTTCCGCTTTATTCTATCGTTGCTTATATGGCGGCATTAAAGACCGTGGACTATATCGTCGAGGGCTTTGACCGTTCCAAGGCCGCGATGATTATTACGACCTCTCCCGACGAGGTATGCGCCGCGCTTTCGGAGGAATTCGGAAGCGGTATGACTCTTCTCGGCGCGAAGGGATATTATTCAAAATCCGATATGACCGCAGTTTATTTTATCGTAAACCGTTTTCAGGTCGGACGTATGAAAAAAATCGTCCATGACCTCGACCCGCGCGCTTACATATCTATAAGCGAAGTAGCAAACGTATTCAGCTCTAACGCGGATAAATGATATATTAAAAGGCTCCGTTCACGATATCCTCCTAAAATTAGGATACTTTTAGGAAGAATATCGCGGACGGTTCTTTTTTATTTATATATTTCTAATTTAAAAACTTTTCAAGAATAAATTAAGAATCAAGGTTAGACTATTAATAAGGTATATTATATTTACACGAAGAATATCTTTTCACGCAGCCTGCCGCGCATACTCATAACCCGTTTTATCATAACAAGCGCGAAAATATTAAACAAAAAAGGAGTCTTACCATGAAAAAAACAAAATTCAAAATTTCCTGTTTGTTGCTTGTCTTCTGTATGATCTTGCAGATCTCATCCATAACGGCAATCGGTGCGGAAGAAGACGTACCTATCCTTCTTTTCGGCGATTCATCAATAACGGAAACCGTTTCGGGCGAGGGATATTCCATAGATGGCACGGTTTTGACGATAAGTGCCAACGGTACATATAAAATCACGGGTAATTGCACAAGCGGCAACATCGAAGTTAAGAAATCCTTGTCCGACGTTACGTTGATTTTGGATGGCCTTACCCTCACGTCGGTAACAGGAGCTCCGATAGTGGTAAAGAAATCAAGTACAGTAACTATCCATATTGAGAATACCGTAACTTTGACCGACGGCGAAAACCCCGAAGACGAGGATTCGACCGATACCGAAATCGCAGACGCTTACGAAGGCGCCGCAATCAAGGTAAAAAGCGGATCGCGCGTAACTTTTTGCGGCGAAGGCACGCTTAATATAAACGGCAACGCGAAAAACGGTATTAAAGGCGCGGCAACGGCTACACTCGAATTCCGCGATGACCGTACCACATATAACGTGACTGCCGCAAACAATGGCATCGGTTCCGACGGCAGCGTTGTAATTCACGGCGGTACGTTCAATATCGACGCAGCCAACGACGGTATAAAATCAGTACCCGAGTCGGATGATACCGACAGTACGGGTTCTGTCGTAATATATGGCGGTACGTTCGATATTACTGCAGGCGGTGACGGCATTCAGGCAGAAACACTTCTCAAGATCATCAACGGCAGATTTGTTATATATACCTTTGAAGGCTATAACGTAAACGGAACAAAATACTATAACGTTAATCATAATTTGGACAAAGATACCGCAGGCACCTTTGACGGCGACACCATGAGCTGTAAAGCCATAAAGGCTTCGGGCGACAGAACCGACGTCACCAAAGAGCTTTACATAAGCGGAGGCAGCTTCAATATCAACTGTTCTGACGACGCTATTCACTCCGACGAGTATGCTACCGTTGTCGGAGGAACCTTCCATATTTATACGGGCGACGACGGAATGCATGCCGATACAACGTTGACCATCGGCACAGAAAACGGCTATGAAAGAAACCCCGACGTATATATTTACGCATGCTTCGAAGGTTTGGAAGCGGGAACGGTTAATATGTATTCGGGAAGAAGCCACATTATAGCCGCTGATGACGGAATAAATGCAGGTGGCGGTAACGACAGCAGCACGGGCGACTCGTTCGTTCCCGGAGGCGGACGTCCCGGAATGCCCGGAGGCTCGTCCTCTACCTCCTCTAACTATAACCTTTACATATACGGCGGCGAAGTTTATATCGACTGCGACGGCGACGGTTTGGACTCTAACGGCGGACTCTATCTCTACGGCGGTGAAGTAAACGTTTTGTCTATG
>JAZRLT010000140.1:0-5152 GCA_045646995.1 Eubacteriales bacterium
GTCTCTGTACTTCACATATACTATGCTTTGTACTTCTGTTGTTCAATTTTCAATGTCCGTTCGTGCTCTCCGCTCGCTCACACCTTCGTGTCTCTCGCGGACAGCTTTGCTATTCTATCACAGCAGATTCGTTTTGTCAACACTTTTTTTCACTTTTTTTGAACTTTTTTTCGGAAAATCCCAAATCCCTTGCAGCACAACGCTTTTTAACCAAAAAAAGTTTTTTAAAAAACGGTTTTTAATACTTTTTTATCGTTTTTTTGAAGTTTTCACTCACTTCTCCGTACATATAGAGAGAGCCGAGCATCACGAGCGGAACACCTTCCGCTTTTGCATACGCATACGCCGAATCAACACCCTCCGCGACCGTCGAACCCGCAACAGCAGGCACACCGTTTTTCTCGAATACCTCCGCCAACTTGTCCGACGAAAGAGCGCGAGGCGAGGGAGGTGTTATCGTAAACACTTTTTCGGCAAGCGGAGCGAGTACCGAAACCATATCGCCGTAATCCTTATCGGCAAGCACACCCATAAGCAGTGTGACCTTTTTTTGTTTTTTGCCGGTAAGGAAGAACTTTTTTATACTTTCCGCCGCAGCTGTCACACCTTGAATATTATGGGAGCCGTCGAAAATAACGGGCGGATCATTAGCAAGAAGCTCGAATCTGGCGTGCCACTTCGCGTTAGCAAGACCTGCACGTATCGCCCCAACGCTTATCCGGAACCCGTTTTTATTCAAAGCGCCGATCGTCTCAAGGACGGTTGCGGCATTATCGAGCTGATATTTGCCGAGAAGCGAGAGCTTCAAATCGAGATATGCGGCATAATCAAAAACCGTACCTTCGACAGACATCGAATGAATACGTATTTTAGACAGCTTGGTGCGCTTCACGCTCGTTTCATTTTCAAGCGCCTTATCAAAGATAACCTTATAAGCCTCATCGTCCCTGCCGCCGTACACAACGGAGCAGCCTTTTTTAATTATCCCCGCCTTTTCAGCGGCAATCTCGGCAACGGTATTGCCGAGTACTCCCGTATGGTCAAGCGCGATGCCGGTTATCACCGATACGGCAGGAGATTCGATAACGTTGGTAGAATCCAACCGTCCGCCCATACCGACCTCAAGCACGACGACGTCGCAATTATTCCTCTTATAATAAAGGAAAGCCAGCGCAGTTATTATTTCAAACTCGGTAGGCTTATCATCCATCGTTTCGGCAACGGGTTTTATTATTTCAACAAGCTCAGCAAGCTCGGAATCCGAAATAGGCTCTCCGTTAATCTGCATCCGCTCATTAAAGCGTACAATATACGGAGACGTATACAACCCGACCTTATATCCCGCCTCACGGAGCACGGAATCAAGCATAGCGCAGGTAGAACCTTTACCGTTCGTACCTGCAACGTGAATATATTTCATATCCTTCTCGGGGTTGCCGAGCTTTTTCAGTAACTCCTCGGTACGCGAAAGACCGGGGCGCGAGCCGAGCCATTCGACCGAATGGATATATTCAAGAGCTTCATCGTAGGTCATATTACTTTTCTCCGTTTTTGAACATATTATTCAAGGGCTTGTATTTCAAAATCACATAAATCAGATAGGATTCAACAAGAGCGATTACAATATACAGCGGTATGCGCGGCAATATCACCGCATAAAAGGGGGTTCGATAAATGGTCCACAACCCGACAGACTTAATTATAACCGAGCCGACCGAGTGTGACAGAAGTGCAATCGCCGATACGCTCGAAAATTTCCTTCCTTTTATTATATAGCGTGAAACAACGCCCGAAACAAATCCGATAGAAGCCGCGCCGACGGTAATGATGGGATTTATTTCGTACCCCGACATAAAGCAGGAAACAACGTCGGAGGCTATACCCGTAAGTGCGCCCCAAACAGGCCCCAATAGTATCCCTACGAATATGAGCGGAAAATTATCAAAGGTAATTCGAATAGTGCCGAAAGTGAAAAAGCTTTTACAAATCCACCCGATAACAACGCAAACGGCAACCATAAGCGCCGAAAAAACAAGTTTTTTCGTTTCTTGCTTGGTTTTTCTCATAAAAAACAAACCTTCCTTTCCTGCAAATCATATAGCAAGAAAAGAAGGCGAAGCGCCAAAATGGCGAAACCTATGTATTTTTTGCTGTACGAAGCGGGATGCAAAGCCCAGACCGCAAGCGATAACGCTTTTCGTCCGCCCGACAACTCCCCGTTCGGGCGACACTTCACGAATAGGCTTTTACTCTTCATTTTTCTTGGATTATAGCACTTAACACCTCTTATGTCAACGGTTTCACTTCAAAAAAAGCGCTCTCAAAAACGGTTTCAACATTTTCGGAGCATGAAAGCAATATATTTTCAAAGCATTCACCCCTTATTTAATAAATAATACCGCGCCCGCGCAGATTATCAGAGCCGCCTCTATGCACACGAGCGCGCCGGCAGGAAGCACAAGGCAGAGCGCAACGCCGAGCCCGAACGACAGAGCGGATATTCCCGCGGTCTTCGCAACAGAACACATAAACATCACAGCCTTTCGATAACATCTTATGCATAAATCCCGACGCGTGACAATATATATGATACAAAAAAGAAAGGGCGCGATCAAAATAGGAATCACAACCAACGAAATACTCATACCAAAAAAATTCTTCAGCGCGAGGATCGACAAGGATCTCGAGCTCGACAGTCTTATTCCCGAGCATTGTCCCGATATTGCAAGGATAGTCAAGGTAGACTGCACTCCGTTTACAGAATCATGCACGATAGAGGACGGCAAAGGCATAATACACGGAAAGGCGGTATACGACGTTCTTTACGAAACCGATTACAAAAACCGCCTAAGATGCTGCAGCTTTACTCAGGATTTCTCATTATCCGTCAGCCTTCCGAAGTTTTCGGGAAGCAACGCAAGGTTGTTTAGCGACATACGGTGCGACAGAATCGATTGCAAGCTAATCGGAGCGCGCAGGGTCGTAATAAGAGTTTCGCTCGGCGCTATGACGGAGGCAGAATGCGAAGCATCGGCAAAATCGCTTGCAGTAGAAGAAGACGGCGAAATTTTCTTCCTCAAAAAGACCGTGAATTTTGACGGCAGAACAGAGGAGTTCAACTCTGTCTTCAGCTTCAGCGAGCAGCTTCCTTTAAGTCGAACCGAAAAATGCATAGGAGAGATAGTATGCGGAAGAGTCACACTCCAGCCGCCCCAAATTTCAATCACATCGGGACGCGCGGATATAAAAACAACCGCGACCGTACACGCTCTGTGCGAGGAGGAAAACGCCGAAGGATCGTATTATATGTCGTCAAAGTCGCTTCCTGTCTCGATATGCTATGAAAACGATATGATCGACGACTCCAAGCACGTAAGCATATATCTCGAGCCGAGCAGCCCATCCTTCCTTCCCGAGCTCGACCAATACGGCGAAAGCCGCATAATACGCTCAGACTTCTCGATCGGCGCAAGAATAAGGCTAAACGAACCGAAGTCCTACACGGTTGCCGAGGATGTTTTTGAGAAAAGCCACGACGGCAACGTGCGTTCGGAGACGGCAAGAGTTCCCAAGCTCAACAGCACCGCAAGCCACGGCTTTACGGCAGAATTCAAATTACCCGAAGCCGTTCCTGCTCCGATCTCCATTCTCGACACCGCGGCGAGGGATTACGGTTCATCCGTCCGACTGACCGATACGGGAATAGAAGCCTCGGGAAGCTTCATAATCACTTTACTCGCCAACACTGCCGAGGGCGTTCACAGCTTCGACTTTTCTATGCCGTATAATCAACGTTTTCCGCTCGACGGAATATCCGAGGACAGCATAATCTCCGCCGACGTATTCCCCGTCGAGGTAATTTCCACGCTTCATTCCGACGGAAGCATAACCGCAAGAGTTATTGCCGAGGTGAAAATCAGTTCTTTTACCGAGAGCGAAGAGACCTTCGTTTCGGAAATAACCAAGCGAGCCCCCGCAAATACCCGTCACAACAACTCGACACTCGTCTTTTTCTATCCCGAGGAGCGAGAATCGCTTTGGAGCATCGCCAAACACTACCGCACGGATCCTGAAGCTATTTACAGCGTAAACCCCGGACGCTTCGACGAAGAGAACAAAGCGCTCGGCAGAGAACCGATAGTTATAAAATGTTAACCCCTTTCCCCGCGACGTCATAAAATGGATCGAGAACATAATATCGGAGGAATCAAATGAAAATCACAATCGCCGGAGGCGACCTTCGTATGCTAACCGTCGGAAGTCTCCTTGCCGAGCAAGGGTACGTTTGTCACGGGTTCGGATTCGGAGACCGTATCAAGGATTTCCCAAACATCGCTCCGAAACCGCCGTCAGAGGCTCTCAAGGACACGTCGGCGGTAATATTGCCTCTCCCCTGTGAAAGGGATGGCTTTCTGAACACGCCTTTTTCAACAAGCCGTATATTGCTCGACGACGTATTTTCGTCAGCGGAAGAAGGCGCGCTGTTTATCGGCGGAAGACTACCCATCGGCGGAAACAGATTTGTCGATTATTCAGAGCGGGAGGATTTTAAGATAAAAAACGCCGTTCCGACGTCGGAGGGCGCAATAGCGTTAGCGATGAAGGAGCTCGACGTAACGCTGTACGGTGCAAAAGCAGTCGTCGTCGGCTACGGCAGAATAGGAAAATATCTCTCGTCGGCATTACGCGATCTCGGCGCATCCGTCACGGTAATCGCACGAAGCCCCGAAAGCCGAGCTTACGCGGAATCGAACCGAATCAAAGCCGTCGGATTCGAAAGCACGAAAATTGCTTTATCCAAAGCCGACGTGGTATTCAACACTGTGCCCACGATAGTTATCGGAGAACGCGAGCTTTCGGTAATGAAGCCGAACGGCATTATAATCGACCTCGCCTCGCTCCCCGGCGGTGTAGACGAAAGCGCGGCTCGGAATTACGGAATAAACTTCCTGCGTGCACTGTCGTTACCGGGGAAGGTAGCTCCGACGACGGCAGGCAATATAGTTTTCGAAAACTACACGATTAAAAACAGTTTCCTGAAATTGTTTGACAAAAAGACGTAAATTATATATATTAAGTATTGGGGAGATGTTGGCCATACACAACCGCCGGAAGCGGGGCCGGCGCCGGTGGGCGCGCGAAAACGTCTCCC
>JAZRLT010000141.1:0-9504 GCA_045646995.1 Eubacteriales bacterium
GCAAGCTTTACGCCAAGGCGTTGCTTGAATGTTCAGTGAGTCATAAGCGTATCGTTGCTTGTCCCGTTGCCTTCGGCGAGACCGGAGTTAAAGAAAGGGTGAAGAATACGATGAGCTATAAAAAACCTGCGTTTTGGATAATAATTTGTGCCGTTATAATATGCGTTGCCGTCGCCGTTTTCTTTATGACGACGTCTTCGAACGGCTCTGACGAATCCTCTGTTCCCGATTCGTCGAATACCGAGTCCGAAACCGAATCGTCGGATAACGAGTCCTCGAATGAAATTGAAATAAGCGAGACCGAATCGTCGGATATCGAGTCCGAAACCGAATCGTCGGATGTAGAATCTTCGAACGGTGAATCCTCCGCGGGAGAAAGCCTTGAAAGCGTTGATGATTCGTCCGACGTGAGCGATGATTCCTCGATCGACGAAAGCACCGACGGTAAGGTTTATCACGGATTGTTTGAGGCGGTTGAAGCAACCGATGAAAAGGTTGCAAAGCTTGAAAATCCGTTGAGCTTCAAGAGTAAAAAGGAATATAACGTAAAACCTGTAATAATTACACCTATTAAGGGTGTAACCGATTTCCGTATTTGCGAAATTGATTGTTTGGATATCGATACCGAGGATGGACTTGAGTATACTATTCTTGAAACTCTTTACAGTGTTGATAAGATAGAAGCCGGTCGTCCTATCGTTGCAGAGCTCGAAATGGGCGAGATCATTCCCGTTAACGCGATTGCGTTTACCGATTCCGAAGGAAAAAATCATATCTTTTCCTTTGTAGAAAGCCCTGTCGACGGAAGTCTTATTTTCGGAAGTATAGATTTGGCGGGCGATAACGAAAACAGTAATTCGGGATTTGTTCCCGATTATTCTGCAGGTCAGGCTAACATTATCGGAAATACAAGAGGTAACTCCCAAGTTGCAGAACAAGCGGATTGGCTGTATTATGCCGATGGCAAAGGAATCACGAAGATTAACAAATCAAGCTATGCGACAACGAAGGTCTACTCGGTCAGCTCGGGTAATATTTTCAATTTGAACGTTGTTGGTGATTGGTTGTATTTTTGGGTGCGTACATCTAATGTGTCGAACTCTTACATTGCAAAGGTTCGTACCGACGGAAGTGAATTCACAAAGCTTGTTGTTACCGGTGAAGTGTGGGAAATGCTGGTAATCAAGGAAACGATTTATTATACTCCCGTCAAAAATCCCTATACCGATTATTCAAAGGACGTTGCACCGCTTTATACGATGACGATTAATGGAACGTCTATAAAACAGATCAGTGATGGCTGTGTCAGCAATCTTTGCGCTGATTTAAGTTACGTTTACTACTCGATTACGGATAATGAATACTCCGCACCTGAAAAAATATATCGTATGAAACACAACGGTGGCTCTAAAACCACTCTTTGGCTCGGCGAGGTGTACGGATTTAGTCATTTTACGGTGTATAATTCAAGAATATATATACTCCAATTAGAGCTCCATGCGGCTTATTATACCATTTCTTCGGTAAGCATCAATGGTGGAGATTACAAGGCACACACTCATATCGAAACCTACTCCGAAACGCTGTTAGCACACGGCAATAAACTCTACTTCACTCAAGAAGAAGAGGGAATAATGGAATGTAATATGAGTACTGGCGACTTTACGCTTTTGAAAGAGGGTGAAGCTCCTATGATGGGGTATGCAGGCGGATTCTTGGTATGTTACGGAAGCAGAAGTATCTGGGTTTATAACCCGACAGGTGGCTGGCGCAATGTGAGAATAAGTTGATTCGTAAAAAACACTCCTTATATGAGGCGGTCGGGGCAACCCGACCGTTTCTTTTCATCTTTACCGAATCTTTACCAAAAACGAAAACCAAATATTGATTTATTGATTTTGTTATGATAGAATTGTCAAGTATATGAAATCAAAAAGGATGTGTACGTATGGAATTTCTGAACGAAATTATAGCTTTGTTCGATAACGTCCGCGAGCTTATCTCCGTTGACGGCGTTAAGATGCTCGTTATGTGGCTTATCGGCGGCTTGCTTATCTATCTTGCTATTAAAAAGGATATGGAGCCTACGCTCTTATTGCCTATGGGCTTCGGTGCGATTCTCGTTAACCTTCCGTTCTCGGGTGCTATCGGTGAGCACGGCCCTCTTACCACGCTTTTTAACGCGGGTATCGCTAACGAGCTTTTCCCGCTTATACTCTTTATCGGTATCGGCGCAATGATCGACTTCGGTCCGCTTCTTTCCAATCCGAAGCTTATGCTTTTCGGCGCGGCGGCTCAGTTCGGTATCTTCTTTACTCTTTGTATGGCTTCTATCTTCTTCGTTGATAAGGACGCGGCTTCTATCGCTATAATCGGCGCGGCAGACGGCCCTACCTCTATCGTCGTTGCCCAAAAGCTTAAATCCGACTTTGTCGGACCTATTATGGTTGCGGCGTATTCTTATATGGCGCTCGTTCCCATTATTCAGCCTCCCGTTATCAAGCTTCTTACTACCAAGAAGGAACGTATGATAAGAATGCCTTACGTTCAGAAGGAGGTTTCCAAGACCACCAAGATTCTTTTCCCGATCATCCTTACTATTATCGCGGGACTTATCGCGCCCGATTCGGTTGCGCTTATCGGCTTCTTGATGTTCGGTAACCTTATCCGTGAATGCGGCGTTCTTAACTCGCTTTCCGACACTGCCCAAAAGGTTCTCGCTAACCTTATAACCATCTTCCTCGGTATCACTATCGCGTTGAAGATGCATTACGAAGCCTTCCTCAGCAAGGAAACGCTTCTTATCCTCTTCCTCGGACTTGTCGCGTTCATCTTTGATACCGCGGGCGGCGTTCTTTTCGCTAAGTTCTTGAACCTCTTCCTCAAGAAGGATAATAAGCTCAATCCTATGATCGGTGCGGCAGGTATTTCCGCATTCCCTATGGCGGGCCGTGTTGTTCATAAGATGGCTCTTAAGGAAGACCCCCAAAACTTCCTTCTTATGCAGGCTACCGGCGTTAACGTTTCGGGTCAGATCGCTTCCGTTATCGCGGGCGGTATGATTCTTAACTTCTTTATGAATTAAGAAAGGGGATAACGAATTATGAAAAAGCTTTTAACGCGTCTTTTCGCTGCTCTTTCCGTATTCTCTCTTACCGTTCTTTCGGCTGCTGCCGAAGACGGAGTTGCAGGTATCGACTATCCCGCGGGTTTTCTCGGAAATATCAAGTATATGGGCTTGGGTATGTTCGGTATCTTCTTGGTAATCGGCGTTGTTATTGTCATTACCAACATTCTTAATTCCGTAACAGGTAAAAAGAAATAACAATATTAATCAGCTGTCAGAAGATTGACGGCTGATTTTTTTGTGTGGAATTATTGATTATTTTGTCTTTGTGAGTTATACTTATAAAAACTTTACTTTGTTAAAGGAGTCCTCTTATGAGTAATATAAAAAGAAGCAGCGGCGTTCTTATGAGTGTTTCCGCGATTCCGTCGAAATACGGTGTCGGCGTTTTCGGAAGGGAAGCCGTTGAATTTGCAAAGCGTATTGCCGATATGGGCTTTACTTATTGGCAGGTCTTGCCCTTCACTCCGCTCGATTACGCAAATTCGCCTTACGGCTCGGATAGCGCTTTTGCGGGCAACGAGCTTTATATTAGTCCCTCTCTTATGGCAGAGGATGGCTTTATTACCGCCGAAGAGGCGAAAAAAGCCGAATACGGCGGAAGTCCTTACGTTGCCGATTATCCTTTTTCGCGTGAAAAACACGAGGAGCTTTTCAGAGCCGCGTTTTCTCGTCTTGACGAAAAGAAAAGGGAAGAGGTTTCGGAATTTGTCCGTGAACGCGGATTGTTCAACCATTCTCTCTATCGTGCGCTCAAGGAATATAACGGAAATAAGAAATTTTGGGAATGGGAGCGCGGTGCAAGATATAAGGACGCGCTTTTGATGGCTTCCGAGCTTGACAACGAAATACTTTATCACGGATTTATTCAGTATCTTTTCTATACCCAATGGGAAAAGACAAAGGCTGAGATCAACGCGCTCGGCGTTAAGATCATCGGTGATATGCCTATATACGTTTCGCGCGACAGCGCCGACGTCTGGGCGAACCCCGAATTGTTCGATATCGACCCCGAAACCTTTAATCCTGCTTTCGTTGCGGGTTGCCCTCCCGACTATTTCTCCGAGGACGGTCAATTATGGGGCAATCTATTATATAATTGGAAATACCATAAATCTCAGGGTTTTGCTTGGTGGATATCGCGTATTAAGCGCTCGTTCGAGCTTTATGATATGTTAAGAATCGACCATTTCCGCGCGTTTGCGTCCTATTGGGCTATCCCCGGTAATGCAAAGACCGCAAAGGCGGGTAAATGGGTTAAGGGCCCCGGTATGGCTATCTTCAAGGCGGTCAAGGCGGAGCTCGGCGACGTTCCGATTATTGCCGAGGACCTCGGTGAATTCGGTAATGACGTCGTGAAGCTGTTAAAGGACAGCGGATTCCCCGGAATGAGAATAATCCAGTTCGGATTTGAGCCTAACGAGGATTCGACCCATCTTCCTCACAACTATCCCGAAAACTGTATCGCTTATACCGGTACGCACGATAATAATACACTCCTCGGCTGGCTTTGGGAGGCGACCCCCGAGCAACGCGCGTTTGCGCTCGATTATTGCTCATTCTCCGAGGGTGATTGGGGCAAGGGCGGTTATGACGCGCCCGCCTGCCGTAAGATAATCGAGACCGTTTGGCGCTCTAACGCGACTCTCGCCGTTATTCCGTTTCAGGATATGTGCGGATTCGGAAGCGACGCGAGAATGAATATCCCCGGCGATGACAGCGGTAAATGGAGATTCCGCACGACTGTCGAGACCTGCGACGGAATCGACGGCGGGTATTTTGAAAAACTCAACCGAGTTTATAGGCGAAAATAATTGGTTTTATTTTCCGAAAAGGGTTGAAAAATAGTTTATTTGTGGTATAATTCGATTGAAAACTAAACATCGTTATGAGGTTTAATTATGAAGAAATTCAAGGCTGCCGTTATTGGTTGCGGCAATATTTTCCCCATGCACGCTGTAAGCATCGTAAGATGTGAAAATGCGGAACTCGTTGCTGTTTGTGACGTTAAGAAGGACAGAGCGGACGCTAAGGCTGCCGAATTCGGCGTTAAGGCTTATTACGACTATATCGAAATGCTCGAAAAAGAGGATATCGACGTAGTACATATCTGCCTCCCTCACTATCTCCATCCCATAGTTTCTATGGAATGCAGCAAGCGCGGTAAGCACGTTCTTACCGAAAAGCCTATGTCTATCGAGCTCGCTGACGCACGTGCTATGATCGATACCGCTAAGGACAACGGTGTTGTTCTCGGCTGTATTTTCCAGAACCGCTATAACGCAGGTACCGTTCTTACCAAACAGCTTCTCGAGGACGGCACTCTCGGCGCTATCAAGTCCGCTAAGTGCTACGTTACTTGGGACCGCTCCGACGCTTACTACGGAAGCAGCGACTGGAAGGGAACTTGGGATAAGGAAGGCGGCGGTGTTATCATCGACCAGGCTATCCATACCCTCGATATGATGCGCTATCTTATTAACCGTCCTATCGAATCCGTTGACGCTACCATCGCTAACCGCGGCCACGCTAAAATAGACGTTGAGGATACCGCTGAGGGCGTTATCCGCTTCGATAACGGTATGCTCGCTAACTTCCACGCGATCAACTATTACACCTACGATGCAGAAGTGTTTATCGAATTCCATTGCGAAAACGGTATCGCTACTCTCGTTGCTGACAGAGCCGATATCAAGCTTTACGACGGCAGAACCTTCCACGCAGTTCAGCCCGATGAAGATTTCGGTTACGGTAACGTTAAGTCCTACTGGGGCGTTAACCACTGCAAGCAGATAAACAACTTCTACGAATGCCTTATTTCCGGCGAAGAAATGTTTATCCCCGTTGAAAGCGCTTACGAAACCATGGAAATGGTTTGCGCTATCTACAAGAGCGGTAAGACCAGAGAACGCGTTTACATCAACAAATAATTGCTTCGAAAAGGGAGGTTTTATGACCTCCCTTATTTTGAATATTAGGGTGAATTTATGCTTGATATCCTCAAGACCGAAAAAAGCTTTATATTACAGCATATAAAAGAGGGCGACACCGTTGCCGATTTTACTATGGGTAACGGCCACGATACGCTTTTTCTCTCTCAAACCGTCGGCGAGACGGGTAGGGTATACGCCTTTGATATCCAGCAAAGCGCTCTCGAAAGCACGGAAAAACGTCTTCGAGAAAACGGCGCTCCCGAAAATTATACTCTTATTTGTGATTCCCACCATAACGCCAAAGAGTATATCGACGGTAAGATAAAGGCGGGAGTGTTCAATCTCGGTTATCTCCCCGGCGGTGATAAAAGCGTTACGACTAAAAGGGAAACCACTATCGCGGCGGTTAAGTCGGCTATTGAGCTTCTCGATAAGGACGCTATTCTTCTTATTGCCGTTTACCCCGGTCACGAGGAGGGCGAAATCGAGGGTGAGCTTATAAACGATATGCTTAAAGAGCTCGACCGACGCGAATATTGTTGCGTTAAATTCCGTATAATAAATTCTCCGACTTCGTCTTATTTTTATATAGTTGAAAGTAAATGAGGAAATAATATGCTGCTTTATATCATTCGTCACGGAGACCCCTGCTATAACCCCGACAGCCTTACCGAAAAGGGTAAGCGTCAGGCGGAGGCGCTCGCGCGCCGTCTTGCCGTAAACGGACTTGATAAAATTTATACGTCGCCTCTTATACGCGCTCAACAGACCGCCCAACCGACTTGTGAAATTCTCGGCATTAAGCCCGAAATACTCGATTGGACGAGCGAGGGTCATACTTGGGAGGAATTTACCTTTAACGATCCCAACCTCGGTGGTGGGCTTAATTGGGTCTTCCACGTTCAGACGACTCGTTACAAAACTCCCGAGATACTCGCACTCGGCGATAAATGGTATGAGGCGGAGCCCTTCTGTCAATCCAAAGCCAAAGAGGGTTACGAGCGTATTATGCGCGAATCCGACGCTTTTATGGAAAATCTCGGATATAAGCGCGACGGACTTAAATATAAAATAATCCGTCCTAACGACGACCGTGTGGCTGTTTTCTGCCATCAGGGATTCGGTACTACTTGGATGTCCCACCTTTTGGGCGTCCCTCCGATTATTTTCTGGTCTACCTTCGATATGAATCACTCCTCGATGACTATTATCGAGTTTAAAAACAATAAAAACGGCGAGACTGCGCCTATCTGTCTTGCCGTTTCCGACACTTCTCATATTTACGCCGACAGACTTCCTCTTAAGTTCTGTAACGGAATAGGTATATAAGGAGGTTAATAAATGAAAAGCAGAAAAATAGAAATTATAGTTCTCGCTGTATTGATATTGTTCCAGACGGGTCTTTACGTCTTCTTCGGAATGAATAAGGAATATCTCCATATGGACGAGGCGTATTCTCTCGGACTTGCCAACTACGACAAGGTCGAAATTGAGGACAACGAGGACTTTTATGATAATTGGCATAAGGGTGAGTATTACGAAGACTATCTTACCGTCAACAGCGACGAGTCGGGTCAGTATAAACAGGTCTACGTAAACCAGAAAAACGACGTTCACCCGCCGTTTTACTATCTCCTTTTAAGAATCTCTATGGGCTTTTCGACCGATCACTTTTCGGTATGGCCGGGTATAATTCTTAACGTTATTATCTACGCGCTGATAACGGTATTTATGTACTTTATCCTTAAAAGAGCGTTGTGCGATTACCCGATAGGCTATGAAATTGCCGCCGTACTCGCGTTTTTGTCGTCGGTTACCATGGCTTCGCTTACAAACGTGCTTTATATCCGTATGTATTCGCTCGCGGCGCTTAATATTCTCGTTACGGTCTATCTCCATTTGAGAATGCGAGAGGACGAATCACCCAAGGTTAAATGGCTTGTCCTTGTAGGATTGTCCGCGCTTATCGGCTCGCTTACACATTATTACTATCTCTTCTTCCTTGTTGCGCTTTACTTTGTGTACGTTGCAAAATACGTGCGTAAGAGCGCCTATAAGAGTGTTGCGGCTTATACTCTTACGATGTTTGTTGCAGGCGGTCTTTCCTTCGCGATATTCCCTTATTCGATAAATCATATGTTTTCGGGTTACCGCGGAGAGGGCTTTATCGAAAAGCTTAAGGATATCCCCTCTTTCCTTTCCAACGTTGCCGACTATCTCTGGACTCTTAACGTATATGCGTTTAACTATCTCCTCGTTTATGCGGTGATAATCTTCGCGCTTATCTATATCTATAAGCGCAATAATAAGGATAAGGTAAAGCCCGACGAATCCGATGAAAACAACCGCGAAATAATGAAAACGCTTTATATCCCCTCTGCGTTCTATTTCTTCGTTGTTTCGGTCGCTTCTCCCTTTATCGAGCTTCGCTACGTTGCCCCCGTTTGCGGTCTTATTTTCGTTCTCGTTTATTACTATCTCTTTAAGGGCTTAAGACAGGTAATGAGCAAGAATAACAGCATAATCGTTATGATATTCCTTTGCGTTGCCGTTCTTGTTATGCCCTTTGAAAAACAGGTCGAGCCTGAGGTAATGTATAGCGACCGTGAGCAGATAGTCGAAAGAATCGAAGAAAACAAATCGCTCCCCACGGTTTATTTCTATAATAGCTCCGAGCGACGCTTCCTCGACGATATCTTGCTTTTCGCAAAGCTTGATGAATCATATATTGCTCGCGATACCGAGGTTTCTTTGGAAAACTATAAGAATATAACCGAGGGCAAGGATTTCTCGAAGGGCTCGTTCGTCTTTATAAACTACGGTCAGAATAATGACGAAATGCTCGAACTCTATAAAGAGGCTACGGGACTCCAAAATGCCGAATGGATTCAAAGATTGAACGCTTGTGACGTTTACTACGTGAGTTGAGCGCTGTATTCCTAAATAAATATGAAAATGTACCCTTCGTGATTCGAAGGGTACATTTTGTTTATATACCTATTGACAAAATCAGTCTAAAGTGATAGACTACGACTGTAATATGCTAACAAATTAAAACGGGGAAGGATAAATATATTGCGTTCTACCCGTGAAAAGGAGTAAGTTATGAAAACAGAAATGAAGATTTTATCGTTGCTTCTCGTTTTGGCTTTGCTTTTGCCCTGCCTTTTCGCTTGCGACCCTGAGGTAAGCGAAAGCTCCGCTCCTTCGGACGCTTCGGACGTTTCCGAAAACGGCTCTACGCCCGAGGAAAGTAAACCCGAAGAGCCTAACGGCGCTGAGCTTTATAAGGCAGCACGCGAGAAATTCGAGGCGCTTAAAAACTTCGGTATAAAATATGAATATTCGACGACTGCTTTAGCCGGTGCAGAAACCGTCGCCGAAACGGGCGAGACAGAAGAAAGCTACGTTTCCTACGGCGAAGAGGGTATGAAATCCTTGACT
>JAZRLT010000142.1:0-3752 GCA_045646995.1 Eubacteriales bacterium
AGCCCCGGCGTGGTAAAGCTCGCTTGGGTAGGTAAATATTATAAATTTATGTCTATTGATGATAATGTCACGTACGATTCACAAGAAGGATAAATTCCTAAATAAACTTTCTCAATATTTTGAAAAACTTCCGTTTTCAATAAAAGGGAAGTCACTGTGTGTGTGCTTTTCCGGCGGTGCCGACTCTACGGCGCTTTTAGCAGGATTGAAGATGTTATCCGAGGAATATTCCTTCGGACTTTCCGCCTGCCATTTCAATCACTTAATTAGAGGCGAGGAAGCATATCGCGACGAACAATTTTGCAAGAACATTTGTGAGTCACTTGGCGTTAAGCTTTATTGCGGACGTGACGACGTGCCTTCTTATGCCGCTTTAAACAAGCTCTCTCTTGAAGAAGCGGCACGCGAATGTCGATATAACTTTTTTGCAAGAATAATCGATAAAAAGAGCGTTGATTACTGCGTCACCGCACATAATATGAACGATGATGCCGAAACGCTTATATTTAATCTCGTAAGAGGCTCGGGAATAAACGGGGCATCTTCCATATCTCCGTATTCCGACCCCTACCTGCGTCCTATGCTCAACATTTCGCGAGATGAGATTATAGAATTTATTACATCAAACGGTTTGGAATACGTAAACGACAGTACGAATTTTTCTAACGACTATACTCGTAATTATATCCGCAACGTCATTTTTCCCGAGTTGCAAAGCATCAATCCTTCGGTAGTAGATGCCCTTTCTCGATATATAGCTTCTGTACGTGAAGATAGACTATACTTTGATAATGTAGCTCGTGAAAACGAAAATAAAGATTTGCGTACTCTTCAAAGGCCTATACGCACGCGTATTATTACATCTAAATTTAAGGCATTTTCCGGAAGAAATCTTAATTTCGATTTGATTAATACAATAGATGAGGCGATTTTTTCGAACAAACGCACTGTTATCCCCGTCTATAATTTATATCATTGTATTGTATATAACGGGTGTGTGGAATACTATAATATAGATGTATGTCAAGAGGTTTTGATTGATACTGTTGCATTATGTGACGGTGTAAATTCCATCGGTGACAAAATCATAATCGAAATTTCTGATAAAAATGTTCCGCGCGAGGAAAATTTTAACAAATTATACACAACACAATTATTATCTTTTGATAATATAAGTGGTGGAATTTATGCCCGACAGAGAAAAACCGGGGATAAAATTACCGTAAAAGGTATAAATAAAAGCTTAAAAAAGCTATTCATTGATATGAAAATACCTAAGGAATATCGTGACAGTATTCCGATTATATGTGACGATAAGGGTATAATATATGTACCGTTTGTCGGAGTCAGCGATAGAGCTTATCCGTTGAAAGCCGACAACAATAAATACGTCACTACCGTTTTAAATAGCATTGATAAAGAAAGATGGAGCACCCTATATGAAGAATAAAGGCACTTCAAAAGCGATAATATTCTACGTACTGTTTTTGGTACTTATTATATTTGTTGCCAATTATTTCGCAGGCGGCATTGTTAAACAAGAAACTCTTGATTACAGTACCGTTGTCAAAATGTTCCAGAATGAAGAGGTAAAACGATATTACGTCGACAAATCGGGCGTTCTTTATCTCTCCAAAAATGAACAAAAGGAAGAAAATAAGAAAGATAAAGTTGATCTCAAAACTTTCGAATATGTTCATAACCTTGCTGATATAGAGCAATTCAGAACCGATTTAGGCGAATTAATTATTGAACAGACTTCCTCCGGAGTTTTACAAAAATATGACTACCAAGCTACTGCCGTTTGGCCGTGGTGGGTAGGTTTTATTCCGTATCTCTTGGTAATTGTGGTTTTGTTTGTATTGTTTTGGCTGTTTATGTCACGTTCCTCTCAGAATGGCGGAAGTGGCATCGGCGGAATCGGTGGAAAGATTAATTCCTTTAGCAAAGCCAGAACAAAGCTCGGAAGTGATGAAACCAAAAAGATTTTATTCACCGATGTTGCCGGTGCAGATGAGGAAAAGGAAGAACTTCAGGAGGTTGTTGAATTTCTGAAGAATCCCAATAAATATTCCGATCTCGGCGCACGTATACCCAAAGGCGTATTGTTGATTGGTCCTCCCGGTACAGGTAAGACCTTGCTCGCTAAAGCTGTTGCGGGCGAAAGCGGTGTTCCTTTCTACTCTATTTCAGGTTCCGATTTCGTAGAGATGTATGTAGGCGTCGGCGCGTCTCGTGTACGTGATCTCTTTGAAACTGCCAAAAAGACCGCTCCTTGCATTATTTTCATCGATGAAATTGATGCTGTCGGACGACACAGAGGCGCGGGTCTCGGCGGAGGTCACGACGAACGCGAACAGACGCTCAACCAATTACTCGTTGAAATGGATGGATTTGGTGTCAACGACGGTGTAATTGTAATCGCCGCAACTAACCGTCCGGATATTCTTGACCCTGCTTTGTTGCGTCCCGGTAGATTCGACAGACAGGTCACTGTAAATCTTCCCGATATCAAAGGCAGGGAAGAGATTCTCGCTGTTCATGCCAAGGGTAAACCTCTCGGCAAAGACGTGGATTTGTCTACTATCGCAAAATCAACTGCGGGATTTAGCGGAGCTGACCTTGCTAACCTTCTTAACGAAGCGGCGTTGCTTGCGGCACGTAAGAAAAAGACTGTTATCAATACCGATGATATTGAAGAAGCAACGATAAAAGTTATTGTCGGTCCTCAGAAAAAATCAAAAGTTATCACCCCTGACGATAAAATGAAGACCGCTTATCACGAAGCGGGACATGCTATTGTTACGAGATTGCTCGGCGGTCAGGATCCTGTTCATCAGATTTCTATTATTCCGAGTGGCAGAGCGCTTGGATATACGCTTTCTCTCCCCGAAAAAGAAAAAACAAGCGTATTTAAACAGGGCTTGCTCGATGAAATATGTATTCTTTTAGGCGGACGTGCTGCCGAAAAGATAATGTGCGACGATATTTCGGGCGGTGCCTCCAATGATATGGAACGTGCTACCAATATCGCACGTCAGATGATTACAAAGCTCGGTATGAGCGATAAGCTTGGACCTATTGTTTATTCGGCAGAAAATAACGAAGTATTCTTAGGACGAGACTTTGGTTCTACTAAAAATTATTCCGAGAAAACAGCTCAAATTATCGACGATGAAGTATATTCATTCGTTACGTCCGGATACGAGCGTGCAGTAAAGATCCTTGAAGATAATAAGCAAATTATGATATTTATTGCAGAATATCTATTTAAGCACGAAATAATGGATCGTGAACAGTTTGAATTATGCTTTGAGCCCAATGTTACCGAAGAAATGCTCGATGCGGTTATCGACAGAAAGAAAAAAGCTGCCGAAGCCGAAAACGAGCAAAGGCGTAAAGAGCTCGACGATGCAAAAAAGGATTCTGTCGTACACACTGATGACAACGTCGCTCCTGCGAACGACGCGTTTTCCGAAGATATAGTTGGTCACTAATTAAAAAATCTGCCGTAAGTATTACTTGCGGCAGAATCTTTTATTTAATGTTATTCTATGAATAGTTAGCTCTGCATATGTCAAACCTCATTATATACGGAGGTTAATGTATGAATAAAAAGAAAAGTATATTTTTTGTTATAACAATTTTGACGTGCTTTGCTATAATGATAACTTCGTTGGTGATTTTACTATCAATAAACACCGCTGACGATGAATCCTCAGTATTTAATGATAGTTCAAATGACATTACTT
>JAZRLT010000143.1:0-6813 GCA_045646995.1 Eubacteriales bacterium
TTTTAGCGCGGATCACTCCGATCTATGACAACGAAGTCTACAGAATCATAGCTGATATCGCTATGTATGTCATATCGATTATTATCCCCTTCGGATTTGCAAAAATCATTTACGTGCTCTTCTTTGAAAAAGACAAGGATTTCGTTGTCAAGCGCGCCGCACCCAAAAAGCCGGCTTTATATATTTTCGGAGCTGTCGGTACAGGATACGTTTTGAATTTAACGGTAAATCTTATTTTAGGTTGGCTTATTCAAAATGATGATACGTCTGTTATGGATGTACCCGAAACCCCGTTGGGTATACTACTAACGTATTTTATGGTAGCGTTTCTCCCCGCCATTCTCGAGGAATGGGCATTCAGAGGGGTTTTACTAAAGCATCTACGCCCCTACGGACGAAAAGGCGCTATCATAATTTCCTCTTTCCTCTTTGGCTTGATGCACATAGATATCGCACGTGTTATATTCGCTACCGCGTTCGGATTGATTCTCGCGATATGCTATGATTATACCGGTTCGATAAAGGTCACTATGATAATTCATTTTATCAACAACGCCATTTCGGTCACCGCAATGATCGCAAGCGAGCGATTCCCTCTTCTTACTCTTTTATTATCGTTGGCTATCTACGCGTTTATGGGCGTAGGCATCGCAGCAATTATTTATTATTCAATTACAGGTCTCGCGAGAAAGAGAGTTTCTCTTTTAAAGCCCGAAAAGTACGGATATAAGTTGACCGTTCCCGCTTTTATACGTCGTTCTGTATTGAATCTTGCCGTTATTCCTCTACTCGGAATATATATTTTTTACATTATACTTCTTTATTTCTCATGATAAAAGACGATATTTATTTTATGAAACGCGCATTGTCCCGCGCCAAAGCCGCAGCCAAGCAAGGCGAGGTACCAATAGGTGCCGTTATTGTTAAAGACGGCGAGATCATCGCCACGGGCAGAAACATGCGCGAAAAATCCAAAAACGCGTTGCTCCACGCAGAGGTTGTTGCAATACATCGTGCGTGCCGTAAGTTAGGCGCGTGGCGCTTAAGTGAATGCACGTTGTACGTCACTATGGAGCCTTGTCCAATGTGCGCGGGAGCAATAGTCAATTCACGAATAAAACGAATTGTATTCGGATGTTATGATCAAAAAGCAGGTGCATACGGCAGTGTATTCAACCTATCAGAATATCCGTTAAACCACAAATACGAAGTTGTAGGCGGTATTATGCATGATGAGTGTGCAGGAATACTGTCAGACTTCTTTACAGAATTACGAAAAAGACCGAAAGGAATAAAAAATGAAAACTAAAGCAGTAATTTCAGTTACCGGCAGAGACAACGTAGGTATTATCGCAAAGGTAAGCGCCATATGTGCCGTCGACGGTGCCAACATCATCGACATTTCGCAAACCGTTTTAAAAGAATATTTCGCTATGATAATGATAGTGGAGATAGACCAACTAAAGGTACCTTTTACCGAATTTGTAGATCACGTAACCTCTCTCGGAAGACAAAACGGTCTCGAAATACACGCTATGCACGAAGATATCTTCGATTCAATGCACAAGGTATAAAGAGGAACACAATGATAGATACAAAAGATATTCTTGAAACTATAAATATGATTCGTCAAGAAAATCTTGACATCAGAACCGTCACGGTCGGAATTTCTTTATTCGACTGCGTCAGCGACGACAAGAAGAGACTTCTTGACAACATTTATGACAAAATCACGCGTACCGCAGAACGACTCGTTCCCGTTTGTAACGAGCTCGAAAAAACTTACGGTATTCCGATAATCAACAAGAGAGTTTCGCTCACTCCCCTATCGTTGGTGGGCGGCAAGCTTGACAGCGACGGCTACGTTGAAGCAGCGCAAATGCTTGACCGTGCTGCTGATACGCTCGGCATTAACTTTATCGGCGGCTTCGGTGCGCTTGTTCATAAAGGCAGTACCACCTCTGAAAATGCGTTGATCGATGCAATTCCTGAGGCTTTGGCGACCACCAAGATGGTTTGCTCTTCCGTTAACGTTGCTACCACAAAAGCCGGCATCAACATGGACGCTATTGCCAAGATGGGTAGCATTATCAAGAAGACTGCTTACCTAACCAAGGACAATAACTCTATCGGATGCGCTAAGCTCGTCGTGTTCGCAAACGTTCCCGAAGACAACCCCTTTATGGCGGGTGCATTCCACGGCGTAGGCGAACCCGATGCAATCATAAACGTTGGTGTTTCCGGTCCCGGCGTTGTAAGCTCGGCAATCAAACGTGCGGGGAACTGCAACCTCAGCGAGCTTTCTGACGTAATCAAGAAGCAATCCTTCAAGATAACCCGCGTTGGTCAGCTTATTGCTCGTGAAGCATCCAACAGACTCAACATCCCGTTCGGTATCGTCGACCTCTCGCTCGCTCCTACTCCCGCTATCGGCGATTCCGTTGCTGATATATTGGAGAGCATGGGATTGGAAACCTGCGGCACACACGGCACCACCGCGGCTCTCGCTATGCTCAATGACGCAGTAAAGAAGGGCGGCGTTATGGCTTCATCGCACGTCGGCGGACTCTCGGGTGCATTCATTCCCGTTTCCGAAGATGCGGGTATGATAGCCGCCGTAGAAAAGGGCGTACTCTCTATTGAAAAGCTCGAAGCAATGACCGCTGTATGCTCGGTCGGTCTTGATATGATTGCCGTTCCGGGTGACACAAGCGAAGCTGTTATTTGCGGCATTATCGCAGATGAAATATCTATCGGTGTTGCAAATACTAAAACAACTGCTGTACGTATTATCCCCGCATACGGCAAAACCGTAGGAGATTCCGTTGATTTCGGCGGATTGCTGGGAACCGCTCCTATAATGTCACTTCGCAAGGAATCCCCCGAAATATTCATCAACAGAGGCGGACGTATACCCGCTCCTATTCACAGCTTAAAGAACTAATCCTTAATTCAAAGGAGAAAACGAAATGAAAGAAAAATTCTATATAACAACAGCAATTGCGTATACATCAAAAAAGCCTCATATCGGTAACACCTACGAGGCAGTTTTGACCGACGCAATCGCAAGATACAAGCGTTTGCGCGGATATGACGTATTTTTCTTAACCGGTACAGATGAGCACGGTCAGAAAATCCAGCAAGAAGCTGAAGCGGCAGGTATTACACCTCAGGCGTACGTCGATAAAGTAGCCGGCGAAATCAAATCAATTTGGGATATATTTAACGTAAGCTACAACAAATTCATCCGTACTACCGACGAAGATCACGTAAAATGTGTACAGAAGATTTTCAACAAGCTTTATGAGCAGGGCGACATTTACAAGGGCTCTTACGAGGGCAACTATTGTACCCCTTGCGAATCCTTCTGGACCGATACTCAGCTTGTTGACGGCAAGTGCCCCGACTGTGGCAGAGAATGCAAAAAAGCGAGCGAGGAAGCATACTTTTTGCGTATGTCCAAATATGCTGACAGGCTTGTAGAATACTATAATAACAACGATAACTTTATCACGCCCGTTTCTCGTAAAAACGAAATGATAAACAACTTTATCAAGCCCGGTCTTCAAGATCTTTGCGTATCGAGAACAAGTTTCACTTGGGGTATTCCCGTTGAATTCGATCCCAAACACGTAACTTATGTTTGGTTGGACGCTCTTTCAAACTATATAACCGCTATAGGATTTGATATTGATAATCCCGACGAACTTTATAAAAAACTTTGGCCCGCAGATTTGCAGGTCATAGGCAAGGATATCGTTCGTTTCCATACCATTTATTGGCCCATTATCCTTATGGCGCTCGGGCTTCCCCTTCCTAAGCAAATTTTAGGTCACCCGTGGCTGCTTTCAGGCGAGGACAAGATGAGTAAGTCTCGTGGTAACGTTATTTACGGCGATGAGCTTGTAGCTAAATTCGGTCTTGACCCTGTCAGACATTACTTGCTCGCTGAAATGGGATATTATAACGACGGCAGTATCACCTATGAAAATCTTATCAAGCGCACCAACAGCGATCTTGCAAACGTATTGGGCAACCTCGTTTCCCGTACTGGTGCAATGATAAAGCAGTATTTCGGCAGTATCATTCCCAAAAACAGCGGAAACGACAACGAATTTGCAGTCTCACTTAAGATGGCTATTAACGAAGGTATTGTTGATGCGATTAATAAGTATGATAACTATTTTATCGCTGATGCAGATGCCGCTGTATTCAACGCGTTGAAGGCTTGTAACAAATACATTGACGAAACCACACCTTGGGTTCTCGCAAAGGATCCCGAAAGAAAACAAGAGCTCGCAGACGTACTTTCCAACCTTGTAGAAAGCATTCGTATCTGCAACACACTTATTTATCCCCTTATGCCCGATACCGCAGAAAAAATCAATGCAATATTCGGTGTTCCCGAGCTTGATTTCGATAATGCGATTAAATACAACTACGTTTGCGACGGTAACGAGCTTGGCGATATTCCGATTCTCTTCGCAAGAATTGACGAAAAGAAGATGCTTTCCGAAATAGAAGCTGAAGTTTCTGCAAAAGCAAAAGAAGCTAAAAAAGCCGCAAAAGAAGCTGAAAAGAACGCTAAAAAGTCCGAAAAATCCGAAGAGAAATCCGAAATCATCGGAATAGAAGATTTCGCAAAAATCGATCTTCGGGTCGGTCAGATTAAAGAATGTGTAAAGGCAGAAGGCAGTGACAAGTTACTTGTTTTACAGGTAGATATGGGCGACGGAATCCGTCAAATCGTATCGGGCATCGCTAAATATTACGCTCCCGACGAATTGATCGGCAAAAAAGTCGTTGTTGTCGCTAACCTCAAGCCAGCAAAATTGCGCGGTATTGAAAGTATGGGTATGATACTTGCCGCCGATACAGAGGACGGAGTAAAGGTTCTATTCGCTGATGAAAAAGCAAGTCTCGGAAGCAAGGTCAGATAATGATAGATATTCACGCACATTATGACGACGAGGCGTTTGATACAGACAGGGATCAGTTGATCCCTTCTCTGTTCAACGAAAAAGGCGTCAAAGCATTTATAAACGCAGGCTGTAATGTCAAAACAAGCGAGTTTTCGATAGCTTTTGCCGAGAAATACGATAACGCTTACGCAGTAGTAGGCTTCCATCCTAGTGATGCTCATTTGATGACCGATGAGGATTTTGAAACCATCAAAAATATGCTCTCTCACCCAAAAGTGGTAGGTATAGGAGAGATCGGTCTCGATTATCATTGGTCTATCGAGCACAAGGAAACTCAAAAGCAGGTATTCAGAAGATTTCTAAATCTTGCAGTTGAGATGAATATGCCCGTTGTTATTCACGAACGTGACGCTTGCGCGGACTGTATAGAAATCGTCAAGGAGTACAACGTAAAGGGTGTGTTTCACGCTTTTTCGGGCAGCAAGGATACCGCAAAAATATTACTTGACCGCGGTTGGTATATTTCCTTCCCCGGCACCGTCACCTTCAAAAATGCCAAGAATCCTGTTGAAAACGCTTTATACGTCCCCGAGGATAGAATTTTAAGCGAAACAGATTCGCCGTATCTCACCGCACATCCCTTTAGAGGGAAACGCAACGACAGCTCGTATATGAGGTACACTCTCGAGAAAATCGCGGAATTACGCGGAGTTTCTTTTGAACATATTGAAAGGGTAACAGAAGAAAATGCAAAACGTCTCTTCAATCTTTAAAGAACGCTCCGACACGTACGCATACCGTGTTGGCAACGGTATTTACATTAATTTGACTAATCGTTGCACTAACGATTGCGAATTTTGCTTAAGAAATAACGGCGATACCGCGTATGGAAGCAACACACTTTGGCTTTCGAAGGAGCCTTCTCCCGATGAAGTGATTTCGTCAGTTGACGAAATATTTTTCCCCGAATGCGACGTTTTTGTATTTTGCGGATATGGTGAGCCTACTTGCAGATTTGACGCTTTGATCGAAACGGCAAAGCTATTAAAATCAAAGTATGATTTACCGATAAGATTAAACACAAACGGCCAAAGTGAGCTTATCACTCGAGATATAACGTCAACTGAGCGATTATTCGGGCTTATCGACCGTGTTTCGATCAGCTTGAATTCCGCAAACGCAGAAGAATACGATAAGCTTTGCCGATCGGTATTCGGAAAGGTCGCTTACGAGTCTATGATAGCGTTTGGAAAGCGTTGTGTTGGCAATATACCCGAGGTTATATTCTCTGTCGTTGAGGATACTTTATCTTCGGATGATATCGAAAAATGCCGTGAAATAGTTGATTCTATCGGTGCAAAGCTACGTGTTCGGAAATTCATTAGTGATAATGACAAAAATCCCGAATAAATTTGAACTCATTTTCATTAAAATTCCACTTGTATTTTTTTCCTATAAGGTATAAAATACTTGATGGTATATTAAAATAAAATTACGGAGGACCATTAAAATGTCTGTAAAAGTTGCTATTAACGGCTTCGGCCGTATCGGTCGTCTCGCATTCCGCCAGATGGCTGACGCTGAAGGCTACGAAGTTGTTGCAATCAACGACCTCACCAGCCCCAAAATGCTCGCTCACCTTCTCAAGTATGATACCGCACAGGGCGGTTTCTGCGGCAAGTTGGGCACCGCTCCCGCACACACCGTTGAATCCACCGATGATTCCATCATCGTTGACGGTAAGGAAATCAAGATCTACGCTGAAAAAGACGCAGCTAACTGCCCTTGGAAAGCACTCGATGTTGACGTAGTTCTTGAATGCACCGGCTTCTACACCTCTAAGGAAAAAGCTTCTGCACACATCACCGCAGGTGCAAAGAAAGTTGTTATC
>JAZRLT010000144.1:0-3176 GCA_045646995.1 Eubacteriales bacterium
ATATCAATTTGAAAAATGCAACGTAGCAATTCGTAATGTTTTCGATTTTATTTGTTACATATAACAACCTGTTATCCACGCGGACAGTCGAGGACGCCTGTCCCTACATAATAAAAAACATACGTTACAAGTAAAAGAACTGTCATCCGGAGCGATTTGAAACAAATAACAAGCCGATACCTTCCGAGAGGGGATAAACCCCTATACTGCTTCGCGTCGTTTTTTCTTTACAAATCTAAAAGAATAGTGTATACTGACCTAAATGAACGTTACACGGAGGATAAAAATGAAGAAAATCGCGGCTATTTTATTATCGCTTTTGATGATAATCGGCTGTTTCACGATAGTGTCGAGCGCGGCGGAAACGACCTCGCTGACTATCGAATTTACGGGCGACGAAGCCGACAGGGCGGGGTTTGCGCAAAGCAGACTGACAGTTCTTCCCGGAGATAACGCGGCGAAAAGCGGTTATTATCTCTTTTACTACACCGACGGAACGAAGGTTCTTTCGGATTACGACGAAATCGGAAGCGTCGCAATCACCGGTACGCGCGCGGTTTTCGACATAAAGGACGGCGCGATGATACCCGAAAACGCTGCCGAAATAGCCGTTTTTGAAAGCGCGTCGAGGTTTCTCGACAACGCCCCTTCCCTCTCGACGGCTGTTGCGAGAGCAGAGATTCCTTCGGCAAAAAGGCTCACTCTCGGCACGCCCGAAACAAAATTCGGCGCGGTATCCGACGTTCACATGAATTACGAGGGATATTCCCGCGGTGCTTACCAAAAATGGGCAAACGCGCTCGAATTCTTTAGCCTTTGGGGCGCAGAGCATATCATCGTCGCGGGCGATATGACGGGCGACAGAGGCGAAGATCCCGATCTCGAGGCGCAATACTCCAAGTACGTCCAAATCGTCAACAGCTCCTCCTTCCCCTTCAACAAAATATACGAGGGCATCGGCAACCACGGTAACACCCCTGCCGACGCACCCTTGATGGACAAATATTTAGGCGGAAGCGACGAGGTACATCCCTATACCAACTCTCCCTACTATCACGTTCTTATCAAGGGCGGTGCGAACGAGCGCGACAATCTCTATATCTTTATGCAGCAGGAGATACCCGCCGCGGGACACAGCGCAAGCTACGACAATTTCTCCAAAGCCCAGATAGATTGGCTCGAGGGACTTCTCGTTCAATACGGCAACACCGACACGAACATATTCATAATCGAGCATTCCCCCTTCCTCAACTACGGCGCGGGTGACAAGAAAAACGGTGCCTACACGACTATGGTCAAGTTTGACCCTGCGTTCACCCAGAATATGCGCTTAAAGAGCCTTTTATCCACATATAAGCAGGCAATCGTTATGTCGGGACACAGCCACGTTTCGCTTTACGACGACGTAAACTACTCCGACGAATACAACGAATTTGCAAGAACGGTACATATCGGCTCGACCTGCCAGCCCTGCGCTTACGGCGGAACGAGCACTTATACGCGTAACACCGACGGAAGATACGAGGTAACCCCCACCTATGGAAGCGAGGGCTACACCGTCGAGGTATATTCCGACTACATCGTATACACGGGATATAACCTTTCGACGGGCAAGAAGATTCCCGCGGCTTGCATAATTATGCCGATCACTCCTTACGGCGGCGCTCCCCGTCCCGCCGAACCCACGGTTATCGCGCCCGACAAGGCGTTTTCGGGAAGCGGAACGGCAAACGACCCCTATATAATCGCCACCGCTACCGATTTTTACAATCTCACCAACGGATTTAACGCGTCTGCAAGCTCGGTAGAAAGTGAAATGTACGGTTACGGCAAGTATTTCCTTCAGACCGCCGACATCGATATGACCGACTACGTCGGATACAGCGGTACCGAGGCGAACGGCAACGCGAAATCCTATTTTGCGGGTAACTACAACGGCAACGGTCACACGCTTACCGTTAATATCAACGACACCAACCAAAGGTCGGTCTTCCCTTATATTTACGGTATTATCTGCAACCTCAAAATCGAGGGAAGCATAATTTCCGAGGTCAGCGCACAGCCCGTCCGTACCTCGCGCGGGGGTATAGTAAACTGTATCTTCGACCTTGACCTTTACGCTAATTATGCGAACGGAATTTGCTATTCCAACTACACCTACGTATATAACGTTTACTCGTCGGGTACGCTTTCGGGAGCTTCGCCCAACCCTGCGGTATGCTCCGACTCCTCGACCGATTACGTTAATATGTACCATTACTTCACCACCCCGTCGGGCGCTTCTCTTACCGACGATTACGGCGTTCGCTCGAACGACGTTAACACGATAGTATCGGCATTCAACAACAGAAGCTCGGCTCAGTACAACACTCTCAAGGCTAAAATCGGCAGTCTTACCCTCAACGAGGTCTACAATGACAACGGCAGTCTTGAGTTCGTGAAAAGCGACGCAAAGCCCGAGCTTAACGAAGGCTTTGACACCTTCTGGGTGACTCATTTCAACAACATCACCGCCGAGGGCGCGGGAAGCATATTTACCGAAGCATACTCGGGCGGCGCTTGGTGGCTTCATATTGCGTTCTCGCCCGTCGAGGGTTGCGACGCTTACGAGGTAACCGCGATATCCAACGGCGTTGCCGACGGCAGCGGAAAAGCGTTAAGCATACCCGAGGGCGGATTCGTATGGGCAGGTAACTACGGCAACGACTACCCCGCCATTTACGAAAAGGACCCCGTAAACAATTCTTGGTGCGCGGGTCTGCCCAATTACGTCAGCGCCGAATGTAACGCGATGATGCAGAGAGCGTTACAATGGAAGGTCGGCGACAGATTTGTTTTTGACGGTCTTGTCCTGAATACAAGCAACGTTCCTACCTCGACTCCCGAATACGTATGGTACAGCCCTGCGTATATCTGCAATTCGTCCTACGCTCCATACGTCGAGCCGACGCCCGAATACGACCTTAGGGATATAAACTGCGACGGAAGGGTCAATATGTTTGACTACATCCTCGTAAAATCGGTCTATTTCGACAACTCGAATTCTTCCGACGAAGTGAAGGCGCGTTGCGACGTCAACGGCGACGGAAAGGTCAATCTGTTCGACTATATGGTCGTCAAAACCGCTTGCTTGAAGTAATTTATTTAAAGGCACGCCTCACGCCGAGGCGTGCTTT
>JAZRLT010000145.1:0-3721 GCA_045646995.1 Eubacteriales bacterium
CTTTCCTTCCAAAACGAAGGCGGAAACTTTGTGTTCTGCTCAGAACTTTTGGTCGGTGCGTCCACTCTTGATATTCAACCTGATAACGACTATGCCGTACCCTCCGATCGTGTATATCTTAGCGGTATTAATAAAAGAATATCCTCGGGCGACTGCCATTTGTTTACCTCGGATTTCGGTACTATAAATACATATACCGCAAACCATTCTTGGTCTACAAGCGTTGTTGCAAAATGGGATTCAAGCCGTAAGGCGTATAAGATTACCGATATATTTGAAGGTAACGGAGCTTCCACTAAATCCGTTACGCTTTCGGATGATGAAATTATGATCGTTTCTCATTCGCATGAGGGTAGCGGGGTATCAATGCCCGTTAACGGAAGCCTCGCAAACCGCCAAAAACTAAAAAAGGCTCGTATCGGCGACTTCCTTGTGTTGAGTAATATCGATGTTGAAAACGGTAAACTTGATAACAACCCCTTGATTAAAGTCGTAGAATATACAGAGATTTATCCCGATCCCGATCCGATAGAGGGAGATGCAAACGGGGACGGTAAAGTGAATATGTTT
This sequence comes from Eubacteriales bacterium, assembly GCA_045646995.1. Lineage (GTDB taxonomy): Bacteria > Bacillota > Clostridia > Oscillospirales > CAG-382 > Coliplasma. Next base: position 571 of record JAZRLT010000145.1, read on the forward strand.
GACTACGTCTATGTCAAGAGTGTGTATTTCGGAACATTCAAACCAAACGAAACCGAATTCGCGCATTGTGATATCAACGGAGACGGTAAGATTAATATGTTTGACTATGTATTACTGAAATCTTTAGTGCTCACTAAATAGAATATAAAATAAAAGAAGCCGATTTTTCGGCTTCTTTTCTACTTGAAAAGAGCTTTATAATATGTTAAACTGTATCGCGTAAGTAATCATTTTGGAGTAAAATATGCTGTTAGTTGCGACCTGTCTTTTTGGACTTGAAGGATTGTTGGGAGAAGAAATCGATAATTTGGGATATAAACGTGTCGAAACCATCGACGGACGTGTTACTTTTGAAGCACCTCCCGAAGCGATTGCCGTTTGTAATATTCGCTTGCGTACCGCCGAAAGAGTTCTTATAAAAATAGGTTCTTTCCGTGCCGTTACGTTTGACCAGCTTTTCGAAGGCACGAAAGCTCTCCCTTGGTCGGATTTTGTCGGTAATAATGACGCGTTTCCCGTTAAAGGTCATTCTATCCGCTCCAAACTCTTCTCGATTCCCGATTGCCAGAAGATTGTTAAAAAAGCTGTCGTAAACTCTCTTTCGGCTAAATATAATATAAAGATATTTCCCGAAACCGGTGTTAAGTATCAAATCGAGTTCTTCATATTGAACGATAATGTGTCGCTTATGATAGATACGAGCGGTGCGGGACTTCATAAACGCGGCTACCGTGCTCTTTCGGGCGTGGCTCCGATGCGTGAAACACTTGCCGCCGCTATGGTCAAGCTTTCGCGTATGCGCGATAACGTCATTATTTGCGACCCTCTTTGCGGAAGCGGAACTATTGCTATCGAAGCGGCAACGCTCGCCTGCAATATGGCTCCGGGTATAAACAGAAGATTTGCCGCCGAGGAGTTTAAGCTCCTTCCTGCGTCGGTCTGGGCGAAGGAAAGGGAAAAGGCTCGTTCTGAGATAACTTCGCCGATTACAAAAATATTCGGCTCGGATATCGATCCTGAAATGGTCAATCTCGCGCGAGAAAACGCCAAAAAAGCAGGAGTATCTCACGCAGTGGAGTTTTCATTGGCCGACGCAAAATCTTTCGTTTCGCCTATTCCGGAGGCTCGTGGCACTATCATAACTAATCCCCCATACGGAGCACGTCTCGGGGAGCTTTCCGAAGCAAGAGAACTTTATAAAGCGTTGGGAAAAAACTTCGAGATGAATATTCCGTCGTGGCAGATGTATATAATCACTTCAGACGAACTTTTCGAAAGATATTTCGGACGCCGTGCGGATAAAAAGCGCGTGTTGTATAACGGTATGATAAAATGTAACTTATATCAATTCTTTAAACCCAAAAGATAATCAACATAAAATCTTGCTTTTTTCTAAAGTTTGGTATATAATAAATAAGATGTTTACCGTTTGGTGAACCTCGCTTCGATTTGGCACTATTTCTTCCTTAGCGTGAAGAAATTTGTTCTGCTGAGTCACAAAACCTTAGCACTGCGTTAGATCGAGTGCTAATTGTTTACATAACAACTGATTTAATGTCAAACATTGTTCATAAATTAGTTGTATAACCTATTTCGTAAAATAAAGATTCCTACGGAGGTAAATTATGAAACTTAAGCCCCTTTCCGACCGTGTTGTTGTAAAGATGGTCGAAGCAGAAGAAACCACCAAAAGCGGTATTATCCTTACAGGCGCCGCTAAGGAAAAGCCCCAAATCGCCGAAGTTGTCGAAATCGGCAACGGTGTCCTCGATGACGGTACCGTCGTTGAAATGAAGGTTAAAATTGGCGATAAGGTTATTACAAGTAAGTATTCCGGTACCGAGATTAAGCTCGACGGGGAAGAATATATCATTGTTCGTCAGGGCGATATACTCGCTATCGTAGAATAATTTAGGAGGCAATATATTATGGCTAAAGATATTAAGCACGGTATTGATGCTCGTGAATCTCTTATGAGAGGTATCGACAAGCTCGCTGATACCGTAAAAATAACCCTCGGTCCCAAGGGCAGAAACGTTGTTCTTGATAAAAAGTTCGGTGCACCCCTCATCACTAACGACGGTGTTACCATCGCTAAAGAAATCGAACTCGACGACGCTTTCGAAAATATGGGTGCTTCTCTCGTGAGAGAAGTTTCTACTAAGACTAACGACGCTGCAGGTGACGGTACTACTACCGCTACTCTCCTTGCTCAGGCTATTATCCGCGAGGGTATGAAGAACGTTGCCGCAGGCGCAAACCCTATGATTATCAAGAAGGGTATCTCCAAGGCTGTTGACGTTGCTGTCGAGACTCTTAAGGCTTCCGCTAAGAAGGTTAACGGTACCGCTGATATCGCTCGCGTAGGCGCCGTTTCCTCCGCTGATGAGGTTATCGGCCAACTTATCGCTGATGCTATGGAAAAGGTTACCGCTGACGGCGTTATTACCGTTGAAGAATCCAAGACCGCTGAAACCTCTTGCGAAGTTGTCGAAGGTATGCAGTTTGACCGCGGTTATATCACTCCCTATATGGTTACCGATACCGATAAGATGGAGGCTGTTATTGACGATGCATTCATCCTTATCACCGATAAGAAGATTTCCAACGTTCAGGAAATCCTTCCCGTTCTCGAACAGGTCGTTCAGAACGGCATGAAGCTCGTTATTATCGCTGAGGATATCGAAGGCGAAGCGCTTTCTACCCTTATCGTTAATAAGCTCCGCGGTACCTTTACCTGCGTTGCCGTTAAGGCTCCCGGCTTTGGCGACAGACGTAAGGATATGCTTAAGGATATCGCTATTCTTACCGGCGGTGAGGTTATCTCCTCCGAACTCGGTTTCGAGCTTAAGGAAGCAACTATCGCTCAGCTCGGCCGCGCACGTCAGATCAAGATAAATAAAGAAAATACTATCATCGTTGGCGGTGCAGGCGATGCTAACGAGATCAAAGGAAGAATCAACCAGATTCGTGCCGCTCTCGAAGTGTCCACCAGCGAATTTGATAAAGAAAAGCTCCACGAACGTCTCGCTAAGCTTTCGGGTGGCGTAGCTGTTATTAAGGTCGGTGCCGCTACCGAAACCGAAATGAAGGAAACGAAGCTTCGTATCGAAGATGCTCTCAACGCTACTAAGGCGGCTGTTGAAGAGGG
>JAZRLT010000146.1:0-2360 GCA_045646995.1 Eubacteriales bacterium
GCGCACATCGACAAATCGAAATGCGTAAACTGCGGTCTCTGCGCAAAGGTCTGTCCCTTCAGCGCAATCGTCAACCGCAAGCGCCCCTGTCAAAACGCTTGTAAGATAAACGCAATTTCGACAAATAACAACAACGCGGCATATATTGACAACAGCAAATGTATTTCTTGCGGTGCTTGCGTATATCAATGCCCCTTCGGCGCCGTTTCAGACAAGTCGTATATACTCGACGCGATCGACATTATCAAGAAAAGCGAGAATAATGAAAAGTACAAGGTTTACGCAGTAGTTGCTCCCGCGATATCGAGCCAGTTTTCCTACGCGAAGCTCGGTCAGGTAGTAACGGGGCTTAAGGAGTTAGGGTTTGACACAGTCGTTGAAGCGGCATTAGGCGCGGATATCGTCGCGCAAGCCGAAACCGACGAGCTTATCGAAAAGGGGTTCTTGGCAAGCTCTTGCTGTCCCGCTTTCGTAAGTTATATTCAAAAATCCTTCCCTCAGCTCGCGCCCTACGTTTCGCATACTCCCTCTCCGATGGCTACGATATCGAAGCACATCAAGAGTCTCGATGAGAACGCAAAGGTAATCTTCATCGGTCCCTGTACCGCAAAAAAGATGGAAATCAAGCGAGAGGACGTCAAGCCGTTCGTTGATACCGTAATAACCTTCGAGGAGCTTCAGGCATTATTTGACAGCCGTGACATAAACATCACCGAGCTTCCCGAAAGCCCGCTCGACAACGCTTCCTACTTCGGAAGAATATTCGCGAGATGCGGAGGTCTTTCGACGGCGGTAGCACAAGCGTTAAAGGAAAAGGGCAACGAGGATTTCGTATTAAAGGCGTTTTCCTGCGACGGAATCGAGGAATGCAAGCTCGCATTACTTAAAAAGAACAAGAACATTCTTGACGCTAACTTTATCGAGGGTATGGCTTGTATCGGCGGATGTATCGGCGGTGCGGGTTGTCTTACTCACAGCGAAAAGAACAGAATACAGGTCGAGAAGTTTGGCAAGGAAGCGAACGACAAGACCATAAAGGACGCCGTCGAAGGCGCATTCAACTAATTAAAAAGAAAAAAATAAAAAGTAACTATAAAAAGGAGCTTATCTATGAATAAGATCACCATCATCGGAACCGGCGCAGTAGGTTCCACCATCGCGTACACTCTCGCAACTCAGGGCATCGCTACCGATATCGTTCTCATCGACATCGCAAAAGCGAAGGCAGAAGGCGAAGCGCTCGACATTCTTCAGGCGGCAACCTTCTCTCACCCCTTCAACATCAGATCCGGTGAATACGAAGACGCAGCAGGCTCGGATATCGTTATCCTCACCTCCGGCGTTGCAAGAAAGCCCGGTCAGACCAGACTCGAGCTCGCTCAGATCAACGTAAACATCACCAAGTCTATCATTCCCGAAATCACCAAGCACGCTCCCGAGGCTACTTACATCATCGTAAGCAACCCTGTTGACGTTCTTACCTATACCTTCATCAAGCGTTCAGGCATTCCCGAAAACAAGATCATCGGCTCGGGTACCTCTCTCGACACCTCGAGACTTTGCACCACCTTGGGCGACCTTTACAACGTTAACCCCGCTGACGTTAACGCTTACACCATCGGTGAGCACGGCGATTCCTCCTTCACTCCTTGGTCCATCGCTAACATCGCAGGCGTTCCCGTTGAAAGCTTCAACCCCGAAGTAGAGCTCAACAAGGAAGAGGTTGAAGAATTCGTTCGCAAGTCCGGCGGTATCGTTATCAAGAACAAGGGCGCTACCTTCTATGCGGTTTGCGTTTCTGTTTGCCACATCTGTAAGGCTCTCGCTCAGAGCACCGACACCATTCTCCCCGTAGGCACTATGTTCCACGGAGAATACGGCATCGAAGACGTTGTTATGAGCGTTCCTACCAGAATCGGTAACATGACCATGAACGGAAAGGTTAACCTTCCCCTTACCGAAGAAGAAATCGAAAAGCTCAAGAAGAGCGCTGACGCTCTCAAGGCAGTTATCGAAAACGCTAACATCTAATTTTTGAATTAAATTATTTCATATATTCACATTCAGAAAGGAATCCAAAAAATGGAGTACCGTATTGAACACGATTCCATGGGCGAAATGAAGGTGCCTGCCGACAGTTTATGGGCGGCACAGACCCAGAGAAGCTGCGAAAACTTCCCTATCGGCGTCGGCATCGAAACCATGCCCAAGGAAATCGTTCACGCTTTCGGCGTTCTCAAGCAAGCCGCAGCTATTACCAACAACGCACTTAAGCCCGAAAAGATGACCGACGAAAAGCTCGGCGCTATCAAGCAGGCTTGTGACGAGGTAATGCAGCTCAAGCTTATCAACCACTTCCC
>JAZRLT010000147.1:0-13498 GCA_045646995.1 Eubacteriales bacterium
ATAGCGCTGGTCGCCGATTCGCTCGGACGGATGATACCCGAAACCTTAAGGGTTATTCCGTTGTCGTAAAGGATACGCAAGCCCTTTTCGTTTTCGTTGCCCTCGTCGTCAACACGGATGTCCTTATAAAGACCGCTTTCCTGATCGAGCACGTAGCAATCGGAGTTGAGGACGGCGCGGAAGGTCATACCGCAAATTTCCTCGTAGGTCCAGCTTTCGAGCTTGGCGTCGAGCTCATCGCCCTTCAATACGGCGTCAAACGCCTTTTCCACCTCGTCGTGGGAGCGCAAGCCGAGCGCGTAGAGGGTGAGGTCATCGACCTCGTTGTTAGAGTTGACAACGAGAACTATCTCGTCGTAGGAGTTGGGCCAAGAGCCGTAGATAACGTCGTACTGATCCTGAAGCACAGGGTTGACGAGCGAGCCGTCCTTGCCCGAAAGCATTTCTACCCAAGCGTCTCTCGTCATCGAGCCGCCGCCCATAAGAGCGCCCATGGGAGAGCTTGACTGCATCTGGTTCATAGCGTTCATATCTATGCCCATATATTTCGTTATCGCGTCGGAAAGAAGCTTTTCCGAGTCGGACTGAACGATCTTGCCGTCCACGTTTTTGGTGTAGACGAGTAAATCGAGGTTATAGGTGTATTTGATACCGCTTAAGGCTCCGTAAAGACGGCTGTCTTCCTTCGCCATTTCGGATTCGATGTATTTCTTGAAGGATTTAAGGTCGTTTTCGCGCGTTTCGAGGTTGTTTAAGGAGTTTATCATCTCCATCATAACGGGTTGAGAGTAGACCTTATCCTTTTCGTGGTTCTTGCTTTCGCTTTCCTTGCCGAGGAAGGTTTCCATAAGAGTGCCGAGGTCGATGGTCGAAGCCTCGAGGGTGAGGGGATAGGAGGTAAGAGTGTCCTCCTGAACGCTGTCGATGAATCCCTTAGTGCCCTGCGATACCGCAAGAATGAGCGCGATACCGATGATACCTATCGAACCCGCAAAGGAGGTGAGCGTCGTTCTTCCCTTTTTGGTGAAAAGGTTTTTGAGCGAAAGACCGAATGCGGTTGCGAGTGACATAGAAGGCATTTTCGATTTCGCCTTCTGGAGCTCGGGGTCGGACAAATCCTTTTTGTCCTGCTCACGGAAGGTCTCGATCTCTTCCTCGGTGAGAGGCGCGGAGTCGTCGGTGACGGAGCCGTCGAGCATACGGATTATACGCGTCGAATATTTTTCGGCAAGCTCGGGGTTGTGGGTGACCATTATAACGAGTCTGTCCTTTGATATCTCCTTAAGGATATCCATAACCTGAACGCTCGTTTCGGTATCAAGCGCACCCGTCGGCTCGTCGGCAAGAATTATGTCGGGGTTGTTTACGAGCGCACGTGCGATAGCAACTCTTTGCATCTGACCGCCCGAAAGCTCGCTCGGACGCTTCTTAAGCTGGTTTCCGAGACCTACCTGCTCTAACGCTTTAGCCGCTCTTGCGCGTCTTTCCTCTTTCTTAACACCCGAGAGGGTAAGCGCAAGCTCGACGTTTTGAAGCACCGTCTGGTGAGGAATAAGGTTGTAGCTCTGGAAAACGAAGCCTATCGAATGGTTACGGTAGGCGTCCCAGTCGCGGTCCTTAAAGTATTTGGTCGATCTGCCGTCGATAACGAGGTCGCCCTCGGTATACTGGTCGAGACCGCCGACGATATTAAGCATCGTGGTCTTGCCGCAGCCCGAAGGGCCGAGTATCGACACGAAATCGCTCTTTCTGAATTTAAGGTTTATGCCGCGGAGTGCGTGAACCGCATTTTCGCCCTCGGCGTAGACCTTCTTAATATTTACAAGCTCTAACATTTGTTACGCTCCTTTGTGAAAATAAGCAACTAAAAGCCGTATTTACTATATTATACCAATTTTTCGGCGAAAGCAACATATATGACATACAAAAATGTTTCCTAACGGTAAACTTTTCGCGGGAAACGGTCAAAAAATCGGGTATATGAGGTTGATTTATGCGATTTTATATGTATAATGAGTATTCGTGTGTTTCGGAGGTCATATATGAGAATACACCTTTACGATAGGTTTACATACAAAAAAATACTCAGGTTCGTCCTTCCGTCGGTCGTTATGATGGTATTCACGTCGGTCTACGGCGTCGTAGACGGCTTCTTCGTTTCGAATTTCGCGGGGAAGACTCCCTTTGCGGCGGTGAACCTTATTTACCCCTTCGTTATGGCGCTCGGCGCGTTCGGATTTATGCTCGGCACGGGCGGAAGCGCGCTCGTTGCAAAGACTCTCGGCGAGGGCGAAAAATGGCGCGCTCAAGAGCTTTTTTCGACGTTTATATATATCTCGTTAGGGTTGGGCGCCGTCATTTCGGCTCTCGGCATAATTTTTATCGAGCCTGTGTCGAGGCTTCTCGGCGCAGAAGGGGAAATGCTTGATAATTGCGTTGTATACGGACGTATAATTCTTACCGCGATACCCGCGCTTATGCTTCAATTTTGCTTTCAAAGCTTTTGCGTTACGGCGGAAAAGCCGAAGCTGGGCTTGACGGCGACGGTTGCCGCGGGAATTACCAATATGGCGCTCGACGGAATACTCGTCGGAATATTTCCCTTCGGAATCGTCGGCGCGGCGGTCGCGACGGCGATAAGTCAATACGTCGGCGGAATAATCCCGCTCGTTTATTTCTGTTTAAAGCGTAACGACAGCCTTTTGAGAATGACGAGACCGCGTTGGGAGTTGGGAGCGATACTTAAGGGCTGCGGCAACGGCGCGTCCGAGCTTTTGGCGAACGTTTCGATGTCGCTCGTAAGTATGGTTTACAATTTTCAGCTTATTGACCTTGCGGGTGAAAACGGCGTAGCCGCCTATGGCGTTATAATGTACGTCAATTTCTTCTTCCTTTCGGTCTTTATCGGTTATTCGGTCGGTACTGCGCCTATCGTCGGATATAAATTCGGGGCGGGGGATAAGGAGCAGCTTAAATCCATATTACGAAAAAGCTTTACTATAATGTCGGTTTGCTCGGTATTTATGTTTTTTCTGTCGCAATTACTCGCTTCTCCGATTTCGGAGATATTCGTCGGATACGATCCTGCGCTCAAAGAATTGACGCTCCGCGGATTCAGGATATTCTCCTTCTCGTTCCTTTTTGCGGGGATAGCGATTTACGGCTCGTCCTTTTTCACGGCGCTCAATAACGGTCTCGTTTCGGCGGTGATTTCGTTCCTTCGAACCCTCGTTTTTGAAATATCGGCGGTCTTGCTTCTCCCGATTTGGTGGGGAATTGACGGTGTATGGTGGTCAATAGCCGTCGCCGAAGCGATGGCGGTTGCCGTTACGCTCGTTTGCCTTGCGCTTAACCGTAAAAAATACGGATATTGAACAACAAAAAAGAAGTCCTCGCGGACTTCTTTTTTTATCGTTATAATTCTGATTATTCAGCTGCGGGAGCGTAAACTTCGATTTCAGAGAGGAATGCCCAGTTGCCGGAGTTAACGCTGATCTGAACGTATCTGCCGGAAGCCGCGCCGATAACGGAAGCGCACAAGCTGTTAACGTCGGAGGAATCTTCGGGGGTAACAGAACCCATAGAGGTGAAGTTGGTGCCGTCTTCGGAAACGAGAACTTCGATGCCTGCGGGAGCAACAACGCCGTTGCTGAGGAACTGAGTACCGTGCCAAACGTCTACTTTAGCGATATCCTTAACTTCGCCGAGGTCGATGGTGAACTTGATGCCTTCTTCAGCGAACTTGGGGTGTTGGCCGGTCCAAGCTGCCCATTCAGCAGCGAACATATCAGCGCCGTCAGCAGCCTTTACGCCGTCGGTAAGGGTCTTGCCGTCTTCATCGGGATATGCGTAGGGAGCGTTGTCGTCCCAACCCCATTGAACGTCCGCGCCGCCCTGCTTGTACTGTTCGGAAGCGGTGTAGGTCTTGCCTGCAGCGAGGTTTTCGGTGCCTACGTTGATTTCGGGAGCGGGAGCTTCGGAGGATTCGTCAGCGGGAGCGGAGGAATCGTCAGCGGGAGCTGCGGAAGAATCGTCAGCGGGCTTGGATTCGGTCTTGGAGGTTTCGGAAGTAGCGGGAGCGCTGCTTTCCGCGGGGTCTTCACTGCAAGCTGCAAATACGCCGCAGGTGAGAACGAGGATAAGAGCGAGAACAAGTGAAATCTTTCTCATTGTAAAAAATCTCCTTTTTTTAATTTCAGCATTTTTTGCTTGTCGATATTATACATCGAAAGCTTTGGTTTGTCAATAGTATTTGGTTACTTTGCAAATCGACGGCTTTGTATATATTTCGACGGAAAATATGTACAAATAGAAAATAAATACGGATATTTTGAAAAAAGTCTTGAAAACTTCATAAAAAGAATGTATAATCGTATCTTGGTGATATTTATGATTCGTAATACGATAAAGATTGCTTTGGACGGGCCCTCGGGTTCGGGAAAAAGCACCTTGGCTAAAAATCTCGCCAAGAAATACGGTTTTGTTTATATCGATACGGGAGCGCTTTACCGTACGATAGGTCTTTTCGTTTCCGAGCGCGGGATTGCTTCGGACGACGCTGACGCTATCGTCAGACTGCTCCCCGAAATACATATAGAAATGAAGCTTGAAAACGGCGGCGGTGCCGTTTATCTCGGAAACCGTCTTATCGGCGACGAGATACGTACCCCCGTTTGCTCGAAATATGCGTCCGACGTTTCGAAGATTCCCGAAGTACGCGCCTTCCTTTTGGAAACTCAGCGCAGTATCGCCCGCGAAAACAACGTTATTATGGACGGACGCGATATCGGTACGGTCATTCTCCCCGACGCTCAGGTTAAAATTTTCGTCGTTGCTTCTCCCGAGGCAAGAGCGGAAAGACGATATAAGGAGCTTCTCGGACGCGGAGTAGAGACCACCTACGAAGAGGTTCTCGCCGATATGAAGTGGCGCGACGCTAACGACAGCGGACGCGACATCGCGCCCTGCGTTCCCGCTCCCGACGCGGTATTGTTCGATAATTCCGCTTTCGGTATCGAGGAAACCGTTGAGGAAGCCTCTAAGATTATTGATAAGGTGTTGAATATATGAGCGGATACGGCTTCGTACGCTTCGTTGCGGGGGTCTACGGAAAGATAGTCCACCGTATGGAATACCACGGCAAGGAAAACGTTCCTTCCGAGGGCGGATGTATAATAGTCGCCAACCATTCCTCGTTCAGCGATCCTTTGGGCGTTGCCTGCGGGATCAAGCGTCAGATACATTTCGTTGCCAAGAGCGACCTTCTCAAAAACGGCTTTATGCGTTGGGTGCTCGGTCTTTGCGACGCGGTGACGATAAACCGCGGTGAATCCGACCTTGCGGCGCTGAGAAAGGTCTGCGATATAGTTAAAGACGGTAAGATTGCGGGTATTTTTCCCCAAGGAACCCGTATTCCCTGCGATTCTCCCGACGTTAAAACCGTCCAAGCGGGTGTCGGTCTTATCGCGCTTAAGTCGAAAGCGCCGATAGTCCCCGTCGCTATATGCTACGGCAAGAAGAATAAAAAGCCTACGCCGTTTCGTAAGGTTCACGTTTATATAGGTAAGCCCGTTTCTTACGAGGAATACGCGCTCAACAACGGAGAAAAGCGTTCCTCTCACGAAATCGCCGAGGATGTTTTTTCGAGGGTGTGCGAGCTTTTCGCCGAAAACAACCATGACTGATATAACTATTTCGGAATACAGCGGATTTTGCTTCGGCGTGAAGCGTGCCGTTGATATGATAAATAAAAGCCTTGAAACGTCGGATAAGCGTATATATTGCCTCGGTGAGCTGATACACAACCGTATTTTTAACGATTCGCTCCGTGAACGCGGCGTTGTGTTCGTTGAAAACGGTGATATCGACTCGGTCCCCGACGACGAATTGATATTTTTACGCGCTCACGGAACTACCAAGCAAACGGTCGAGCGTTTAAACGAGCGCAATATCGAATACGTCGATGCGACCTGTCCCTACGTTTCCAAAATTCATAAGATCGTCGCCTCCCAACCGAAGGAGACCAAGGTTATCGTTATCGGTGACCCGAACCATCCCGAGGTAAAGGGAATAATGAGCTGGGCGAACGGCGAGGGCGTGGTTTATAAGAGTCTTGATTCGATAAACGAGTCCCACCCCGACGGCTTTATGAGCAACGAGGATTGTATCCTCGCGGTCCAAACGACCTATTCCGGAGCGGAATGGGAGCGTTGCCGCGAAAGAATAAAGGAATTATACCCTAACGTGCGTGTTTTCGAAACGATATGCAGCGTTACCGAGAACCGCCAAAAGAAAACGAGGGAGCTCGCCGAAATAAGCGATATGTCGGTGATAGTCGGCGGAAGAAACAGCTCCAATACGGCAAAGCTTTTCGCGATAGCGAAGGAGGTTTGCCCCGATTCGATTATGATCGAGTCGGCTTATGAATTAGACGGATATGCGGATATGATCCGCTCCGCAAATAAAATCGCAATAGCCGCCGGCGCATCGACGCCGAGCGGGATAATACAGGAGGTTTACAACAAGATGGCAAACATCGCAAATGAGGAACTCAGCTTTGCCGAGATGCTCGAACAGTCATTCAAAACTTTAAATACAGGTGAAAGGGTAACCGGAATCGTTTTGGCAGTTAATCCTGCAGAGATCAAAGTGGATCTCGGCACGAAGCACACTGGCATTCTCCCCTACGACGAAATCACGTTCGAAAGCGGCGTTGATCTCAACGATCTCTTCAAGGTCGGCGACGAAATCGAAGTAGTTTGCGGTAAGTTCAGCGATTCTGACGGAACCGTTCTTCTCTCCAAGAAGAAGATCGATCAGCACAAGTATTGGGAAAACATCAAGGCTGCTGCTGAGTCCGGCGAGCTTCTCACCGGTACCGTTAAGGAAATCATCAAGAACGAAAAGGGTTACGCAGGCGTTATCGCCGTTTGCGGTCCCAACAAGGTATTTATTCCTGCTTCCCAGACCGGTGTTCCCAAGGGCGAAGAGCTCGAATCTCTCAGAGGTCAGAGCGTAAGCTTCAAGATCATCGACATCAACGACGCTAAGAAGAGAGCTGTCGGCTCTATCAAGGCTTCCAACAAGGTTTCCCGCAAGGCGGCTGAGGAAGAATTCTTCGCTAACGTTCAGGAAGGCGACAAGTTCGAGGGTAAGGTTCGCGCTCTTATGAGCTACGGCGCGTTCATCAACCTCGGTCCCGTTGACGGTATGCTTCACATTTCCGAGCTTTCTTGGGGCAGACTCAAGAAGCCCTCTGAGGTTCTTACCGAAGGCGAAACCATTTCCGTTTTCATCAAGTCCGTTGATAAGGAAAAGAAGAGAATTTCTCTCGGCTACAAGACCGAAGAAAACGATCCTTGGGCAATTTTCGCAAAGAACTATAACGTAGGCGACGTAGTTGACGCTACCATCGTTTCTCTTATGCCCTTCGGCGCATTCGCTGAAATCCTTCCCGACCTTGACGGCCTTATCCACATCAGCCAGATCGCAGACAAGCCCATTCCCAACCCCGCAAGCGTTCTTAAGATCGGCGACAAGGTAACCGTTAAGATCACCGCTGCTGACTTCGAAAACAGAAGACTCAGCCTCTCTATCCGCGCGCTTCTCGAAGAAGCTCCCGCAGTAGAAGAAGCTGTTGAAGCTCCCGCTGACGAAGCTGCTGAATAATTTTTAATGATAAAAGGACTGTGACGATATCGCAGTCCTTTTCCATAGGTGAATTATGAAACCGAAATATTTAATGCAGGAAGCAATAGTCGATGCCGTATGGTTGATTGCTTTCGGGATCGCGGTTATTGCCGTAAGCCTTAATATGGCTTTCTCGACCGTGGAAACCAAGGATATAGTGCTGGTCGTTATCGCGTCGGCGGCTGTTCTTGTCCTCGCGGCACATAGTATCAAAAATTGCAGATATTGCCTTCTCGACGAAAAGGGTATAACCTTTTATCTTCGCTTTAAGCCCGATACGTTCGTTTCGTGGGAGAGCATCACCGAGGTCAAATGCTTCGAGCACGGCTTCGGCAGAAGCTACCAAAAAAACATTCTCGTTTTTAATGATAAATATTCGGTACAACCCCTGTCGCCCTCGGATATAAACGAGGAAAAATACGCGAGAGGCTTTCTTGTAAGATTGTCTAATGACGAAAGCTTTGCCGAATATCTGTCTCACTATCGTGCCGATTTGAAAATCGAATATTGAATAATCGAAAAAGAAGAGTGTTTCGCTCTTCTTTTTTTGTTGTTTACTTTTTGCGTTTTGTTTGATATAATATTATAATAGATAAATTTATCTACGCGAGGTTGTTGTTTTGCGTAACGATTTTGTTTTTATCGACGGTAAGGTTCCTTATTACGAAAGCCGTCTTTTTAAGAAAAATGGAATAAAACACGCCTTTTTTACTCGATTGGGCGGTGTAAGTGAGGGCGGATTCGGAAGCCTTAATTTCGCCGTCGGTAACGGAGAGATCAAGGATAGTGAGGAAAACGTTTTCGAAAACCACCGTATCGCCGCTGAGGTTTTCGGACTTGACGTGACGGATATCTGCCGAAGCGTCCAAACCCATACGACCGTCGTCGAGGTCGTCGGAAATTCCGATCGCGGTAGGGGCTTGACGACCGAAAAATTCGACCGCGGTGTTGACGGACTCGTTACGAAAGAAAAGAATTTACTTTTGTCGATCCGCGTTGCCGATTGCGTTCCCGTTTTGCTGTGCGACCCCGATTCGGAAATATGCGCCGCCGTTCACGCGGGCTGGCGCGGTACGGTCGGCGGTATAACGAAAAACGCGGTCGAAAAAATGGTTTCGCTCGGCGCAAAGCGTGAAAATATACTCGCCGCGATAGGGCCTTGTATAGGTAAATGCTGCTATGAGGTAGGACGCGAGCTTTACGAAGAATTTTTGTCGGTTTCTTCGGAATATTCCGAGTTTTTCGAGCCGAAGGGCGAAAAATTTATGCTCGATCTGAACCTCGCTAATATAAAAATTCTTTCCGAAGCGGGAATATTGCCCGAAAATATTTCGACCGCCGATTTATGTACGAAATGTAATGAGGCTCACTTCTTCTCCCACCGCCGTCAGGGCGCGGTAAGAGGAACGCTGAGCGCTATGATAGAGGTATAAAAATGATTAAGGTTTTTCATTGTGCGGATATACATTTAGATTCGCCGTTTTCGCTTTTTTCACCGCGAGAGGCGGAAAAAAGACGTACCGAGCTTCGCGCCGCCTTCACCTCGGCGCTTCTCTACGCGCGCGAAATCAAGGCGGATATATTTATAATAAGCGGTGACCTCTTCGACGGTGAGCACGTGACCCGCGACACACGTGATATGCTTGTGCGCGAGTTTGCGAAGGCACCCGAGATGAAGATATTTATCTCGGCGGGTAACCACGACCCCTTGGGCGTCGGCTCGCCTTACGAAAATGCCGAGTTCCCCGATAACGTTTGCGTTTTCGGCGGTGAAAGAGAGGTCGTTTCGCTCGATGAGCTCGGAGTAGACGTCTACGGATTCGGATTCACCTCGAAGAATTATCTTGACAGCCCCGTTTCGGGTTGGGAAATACGCGATAAATCGAGAATCAATATCCTCGTCTGCCACGGAGATACGACAAGCGCAAGCTCGGATTCGGGTCCTATATCCAAGAGAGATATCGCTGAATCGGGATTTGATTATATCGCGCTCGGTCATATCCATAAGCCGAGCGGACTTTTGAACGAAAACGGGGTTTATTACTGCTACCCCGGTTGTATCGAGGGAAGAAGCTTCGACGAGCTCGGTTATCGCGGAGCGATGTGCGGTACTGTCGAAAAGGGAAGAGTCGATATGCGCTTTATCCGCTTCTCGAAGTCGAGATACGAATGGATAACCGTAGACGTTTCCGAAGCGAGAGATAAAATGGACGCGCTTGATATTATCCGAGCGTCGATAAAGCAATATACCGAGGATACCGCGTTAAGATTGACGCTGACAGGCGAGATGAAAAACGCGTTTATGATACTTCCGAACGAAATCGGAAGAGGTTGCGAATATCCCTATTATATCGAAATAGAGGACAAGACCTTCGTTTCTCCCGATTTCACCGAATACGAGGGTAAAAATACCTTAAAGGGCGTATTTTGCGGTAAAATACGCGAGGAAATGGAAAAATACGATACCGATTCCGAGGAATACCGCGTCCTTTCGCTCGCGCTTAAATACGGTATCGCCGCGCTTGACGACAGAAGCGTTGTCGATTATTCGGGAGGTGACCGATAATGAACGTAAGTATAGATAAAATTTCGGTCGTTTCCTTCGGTAAGCTTAAAAACGCCGTCGTTACGCCGAGTACGGGAATAAATATTCTTTCCGCGCCCAACGAAAGCGGTAAAACGACACTTGCGTCATTTATAAAATTTGTGTTTTACGGATTCGCGGGAACGAGAAACCACGGTATTACCGATAACGAGCGCAAGCTTTATACCCCTTGGAGCGGTGAGACCTCCGAGGGCAGTATCGATATAACCGCCGACGGAGTGAGATATACGGTTCACCGTTTATGTACCCCCTCGGGTAAGGAGAGCGTTGAGGTCGTTAACCGCGCGACGGGTAAAAACGAGTTTGTCGGCGCCGTCCCCGGAGAAGCGCTTTTCGGCGTAAGCGAGGAGCTTTTCGCGAAGACTTTGTTTTTCAAACAGCTTACGCTTCCCCAAAGTAAGGACGAGCTTATCGCCGAAAGATTGCGTAATATTTCTATCTCCGCCGATGAGCAGGTCGGCACGAAAAAGGCGGTCGAACGATTAAAAGACTGTAAAAACGAGCTTGTCGGTAAGGCGGGAAAGGGAATTATTCCCGCGCTTGTCCGCGAGCGCGACGCGATAGAGGAAAACGTTACGGCGAATACCGAAAACCGACGCGAGATTATGAGGCTCCGCGGTGAAATTAAAAGCCGTAATACAAAGCTTTCGGATAACGCCGAGAAAAATGCGGTTCTCGAAGCGGAGCGCGATAATATCGAAAAATATGAAGCGTATCTTCGTTTGAGTAATATAAACCGTCTCGCAGTCGA
Organism: Eubacteriales bacterium; assembly: GCA_045646995.1. Lineage (GTDB taxonomy): Bacteria > Bacillota > Clostridia > Oscillospirales > CAG-382 > Coliplasma. The sequence goes on from JAZRLT010000147.1 coordinate 11,046, forward strand.
GGAAAAAACGGTACGCGGTGAATATGAAAACGCGTCCTCGGCGCTCAAAAAATGCGGTGATAACGAGGAATTGGCTTATCTTACCGCGGTAAATACCGAGCTTTTCGCCGAAAAGAGAAATCTTGAAGTATGTGAGAAAGCTCTGTCCGATGCCGAAAAAGAATTAAAGGATATCGAAAAGAAGTATAACGACTGTGATATCGAAAAGGCGAAAGAAGCAAAGGATGCAATAAAACGCGGAAAAACCTTGTTTAAGGCTTTTTGTGCGGTTGCAATAGTGCTTCTTGTTGCTTCGGTTGCTTTGGTTTTCACGGCATCAAATACCGTCGCAATCGCGGTTATGGAGGTGGGGGCCGTTTTGGCGGGCATAGGTATAGCGTTAAACAAAAGCCCGAAAAAATACGGCTTCGAAAGCATTTCGGATATCGAAAAAATAATTTCGGAATATCCGTCGCTTAAAGCAAGCCTTGATTCTGCTGTAAAACGTAAAGAATCCGCCGAAAACGCAGTAAGGGTAAGTAAAAATAAATGCTCAGAGCTTTCGAACGATATCGAGAGCGCTATATCTGATTTTATCGGCGATGCGGAAATCGAAAATACATCCGAAATAATCGAGAAAATAAGACGCGTGAGCGCCGATATAGCGAAAAAACGCGCTCTCTACGAGGCGAAAAAGAACGAGCTTGATAACGCCGTTTCGGGTGTGGATATCGAAGCCCTCGCCGAGCTTGCGCGTAATGCGGCCGAGCCGAAGAGAGAAAGAATTATAGTCGAGCGCGAGCTTAAGTTTTATTCCGACCAGAGGCCTATGCTCTCCGAGCTTAACCGCCGCGACGAATTGGAGCTTGCGTCGGTCGAGGCGCGTTGCGGAGATACCGCGACGCTTATAGGAAAACGCGATTCGCTTGAAAATTCGATAAACGAGCTTACCGTCAAGCATAAGGCTTACGAGACGGCTATCAAATTTATCGAGGAATCGAGCGATTATATGAAGAGTATGGCGGCGCCGATAATAGGTGAACGCGCCGACGTTTATTTCTCCACCGCGACGGGCGGTAAATATAACGGTCTCGAGATAGATACGAGGCTTTCGATGACTGTCGGCGAGGATTTCCGAAGAAGCTGTGATTATCTTTCGGCGGGAACCCGCGACAGCGCATATCTTTCCTTAAGGCTCGCGCTTGCCGATATGCTGTTTGACGGTTGCGGTGTGCCGATAATTCTCGACGACGCGTTCGTCCGTATCGACGACGAAAGACTTAAAAATATCGCGAACGCCGTCGGAAAGGCTTCCGAAAGACATCAGATTTTTATATTCACCCACGGAAGCCGTGAAAACAACGCCTTTTCCGAGGCGGGAGTCAAGTATTCCGAAATATCTATAAAAGAAGTATAACGAAGGGAGGTCGGAAATATGGCGAATCGTCTGTCGCTTGAAACCCCTATACAATTTATAAAAGGAATAGGCGATTCGCGCGCCGCCGCGTTCGAGCGAATGGGAATCTCCAACGCCTCCGACCTTCTCTCATTCTATCCGAGAAAATACGAGGAGCGCGGAAGGACGGTTTTGATAAACGAGCCCGACGACGGAGAGATCTGCTCGGTTATCGTAACCGTACGCGAAACCTCGCCCGTTAAGCAGATAAGAGGTAAATTAAGCGTTTTCCGCTCGGTTGTCTACGACGAAAGCGGTTCTATGGAGCTTATTTTCTTCAATATGCCCTACCTTGCGAAATCCCTGACTGCGGGAAGAAAATACCGTGTTTACGGACGTATGAAGGTCGGACTTTACGGAAGAGAAATGGTCTCTCCGAAGCTCGAAAGCGTAATTAACGGTGTGAATTTGCCCTATTACGTTCCGATCTACCGCGTTACTCCGCCTCTTACCCAAAAGGTCGTGTCGGACGCAGTAAGGGAGATACTTCCGCTTTGTGAAAATCTCCCCGAGATATTCCCCGATGAAATAAGAACAAAATATATGCTTATGGGGCGCGGTGAGGCGGTAAGGATAATGCACCGCCCGTCGAATCCCGACGAGCTTTCAAAGGCGAGAAGAACGCTCGCCTTTACCGAGATTACGGTATTCCGTATCGCGCTTTCGGGTATGCGAAGAGCGAAAAGCAACGCTAAAGCGTTTCCGCTCGGTCTGAAAAACAGCGGTATCAAAGGCTTTTTCGAGGGGTTGCCCTTCGAGCTTACCAACGCTCAAAAGCGTTCGGTCAAGGAAATATTCGCTGATTTAGAGCGCGATATCCCTATGGCGCGCCTTCTTCAGGGCGACGTCGGAAGCGGTAAGACCGCCGTTGCGGCTGCTGCGATATATCTCTGTGTAAAGAACGGCTATCAAGCGTGTATGATGGCACCGACAGAGATTCTTGCAACACAGCACAAGAAGACACTCGATAAATTCCTTTCTCCATTCGGCATAAGAACCGAGCTTTTAGTTTCGGGGC
>JAZRLT010000148.1:0-3367 GCA_045646995.1 Eubacteriales bacterium
CGCTTGGCCTCCGACTTCGCGGATACTGCCGTTCGAAATAAGGTTATATTCGGACGGAGTATCGTATTTTTCGAGCTGGATACAGTCGAAGAACGCCGTACCGCTTGCGTTGGTGAGCGAGAGTTTCACGGTATAGATACCCGAAGCGGGCGCGTCAAAGGAACAGCTTATACGTTCCCAGCCGTTGTCAACGGACGAATTTGTTGTTCCCGTAAGATATTCGCTTGCGACTCCGCCGACGGAAATACTCACACCGCCGTTTTCGCTCACGACAGAAGAAAGTTTAACGTATGCGGAAAGAGTATAAGTACCCGCTGAGGGTATGGTTACAGACGTGGAATAGTTCGCCGAGCCGTCAGAATTCGCGCCCGACAGTTTGAGCGAATAGCTACCGAAACGTCTATGCTCAGAGGTTCGAGACGCGGAATAGCCGTTGTTTACGCTCGCGTTCCAAGAAGACGTCGTTTCGCAGTTACTATTAGATATAAGGTTTTCGAGAGTTATTCCTTTAACGGATTGTGCGGTTATTTTATTATTTGTCTTTGATGCAGATTCGTAAGGGGTATAATCCGCATAGGAAGCTCCGTAAAGTTCGTTTCCGCTTACGTCACTGCTATAGGAACAGATAGTATGTCCCCAATTATCGAAAAGCGCGGTTGTGATTATATCATCATCGGTATTATAAGCATCATCCCCGCCAGACGAACGAATCTTGAACATTTTATCGCCGTAGGTGAACCCGAGTTTTTGACCTATCGATTCACCGACGGATTCTGTTACGGAAGAGACGTGTTGCACGCCGTTATAGGAAGTATATTCATAAGAAACGGTATAACCCGTATCGCCGTCGGTTACGCTCGACAAGGTTCCATCGGCGTTATAGTTATATAAGCTGTACGCGCCGTCGGAATATTGAATCTTTCTTAAATAGCCGTCACCAGCCGTTGTGGGTTCATCAACAAGATCGGGAGAATAGAAAAATTCTACATAATCGGTAGTGTCGCATGCATTTTCGATTTTTTCAAGCGAATTTTCTATATTGTAATAGAAATTAAGCTGAGTTTTGGGCACAGACGCACCCGCAGAGGTGTGCGTAACCGAAGTAAGGTTGCCTAACGCATTATATACTATACTTTTTGAATTTCCGTAAACGTCGGTTATACGGACGAGTCTACCTGAAGCATCAAAATACTTTTCGTTTCCGTAATCGTCTTTCAGGGTTATACCCGTGCTTTTTATATCTAGCGTAAGCCCATAACCGTCCTCGCTTACATATTCGTTTTCAACAATATTGTTATTGTCGTCTTTTTTTTGCTTAAAATAAAGCTCTGTGCCGTCAGCATCGTTATAAACGTAATATGAATTATCACCGATGATACGTTTTACAATCGTTTCCTGAATACTCAATTTCCAACCGAAGCCAACTAGCATTTTTGAGTAATCTGCAGTGATAGGAGCATTAATATCCGCACTGTCAGCATTAAACATCTTATCGGAATGGAAGCTATTGTAAACGTGGCTTACAACCATCGGGATTTTTGAGCTTCTCGTTGCCATATCGTCATGAACGAACACGAGGTTGCCATTGAAGCCGTTTACGTAACCAACACCTGCGTTGCCCGCACCGTGGGAAGAATAATTCCAAATCGATTCGAGACCTTTAGTATCGCGGTAGGAGATATAAAGTCGAGGATCGGTACCGTCGTGGTAGTCAGACGAGGCAAAATAAATTCTGCCCGTACCGCTTCCCGACAAGGGGATTATTGCCACGCCATTATTATTTGCAGTGTTGTTATACCATTGTTGTGCCAATCGGGTTATATCGAATTGAATAGGATTTGTGTTTGTTTCGCTTAATTGGGTCGATTCGTTAAGAATCGCATAATCCAAAACAGCGTTTGACGTTTCATAATTGGGCTTTGTATTCCAAGTTACGGTACTTACATCCCACGAATCTTTTATCGATACAGCTGCCAAGTTTACGCTTGTATGTTCTGTATTCAAATGAGCCAAACACATTCTTGCGTCAATAATAACCGCTGAAGAAGGGAGCGTGGGAAGGTCTTTGGCTCGAATAAGAATATGGTTTTCCTTAGACGTATCCGAACCGTAATATCCAGCCAGAATCGTAGAATTTTTATAGTAATTGGCCGAAGGCGTTTGCTGTGAGATATATGTATCAAAGGTAGTAACAGTTGATTGATATGCTTCGACCGTGGGGTCGATAGTTATAGGGAACACTCTTTCGTCGGAATTTATCCATTCACTGTCAGCGGATACTGCAAGAGTATATTTTTTTCCGTTTATTTGCTCAAACGAATAAGATACAGCATCGCTGTATTCTCCGTTGTCATCATACATATAGCCTTTGGGAATGACAAGCACGGGTTCGTCGGTATTTTCATCATTTAAAGATATTGAGCCGTCCTCGCAAAGCGCAGGAACAAGACCCTTGAGCTTTAGTTCAAAGGTATATGTATAGGAATCGCACTTTTCTTTAACGATGATATTTTCTTTTATACTGCCGCCCGAAATTATATACTCAAGGTCGGTAGATGGCAAAATATCTTTATATATTGCACCGGACGAGAATTTATGCAATTTCGCGGCGGAATCAATATCATTCCCTTCGGGTTTATCCGTTGATTCATAAACTTCAATCGCTTTAGATTTGTCGGCATCCACGAGATTAATGCTTATTTTGTAATCATCTTTAGTAATCTTCAAAAGATTAGATGAATTAGAATTATTGGCAAGTTTGAATGCGATATTAGACTTTGCGATACCGTATCCATTCACATCCTCACTGTCAGCCGATGAGGCATTAGAGTACGAAAGCGTATTGTCATAATCTTGCCAGTTTCCGTTATCACCAGCAAAATGGATCGTCTTCCCGTAATCTGCGGCAACGAGGCTCCCGTCAGACATACGGAAAGTCTTTGTAGTTTCGGTACGTTTCTCAATTACTTCGCCGAGCACATATACGAAAGCATCGGCAGTCGTATCGTTGTTTGACAAAGATGACTGATTAGTTGCTTCAGAATTGTTGCCACTTATCATTTCGCCAATCTCTGCCAACACAGATTGCGGAATAATGCATATGAGCATAACAACGCTTAACAACAATGAGAATAATCTTGTGGTGTTTTTCATGTCTTTCTCCTTGATTTTTAATAAATATTAGAAACTTTTTTGTGCTTCTATTTATATAATGTCAAAAAAATGCAAAACGTCTATAAATATTTTAAAATTTTTCATTTTTGATGTTAATAGCTTATTAATTTACACCTCCGAATTTGCTTCATTGTATGCGCGCGGCTTTTATGATGATTCCAATTCACTCCAAAAGTCTTGCGACTTTCGGGGA
>JAZRLT010000149.1:0-6455 GCA_045646995.1 Eubacteriales bacterium
ATAAGAAGAAGCTTATCGATAAGCTTACCGCTGATATGAAGCGCGCCGCCAAGGACCTTGATTTCGAAACCGCCGCTTTGCTTCGTGACCGTATCAGAAGACTTATGTGATTTTATTTGTAAGGTGATAAAATGTCAGATAAAATTGTTGTAAAGGGCGCCCGCGTCCATAATTTGAAAAATATAGACGTTACCATTCCGCGCGATAAGCTCGTCGTATTTACCGGTCTTTCGGGCTCGGGTAAGTCGAGCCTCGCCTTCGATACGCTCTATTCCGAGGGTCATCGAAGATTTGTGGAATCGCTCTCGTCCTATGCGAGAATGTTTTTAGGTCAGCTTGATAAGCCCGACGTAGACTTCATCGAGGGACTTTCTCCCGCGATAGCTATCGACCAGAAGACTACCTCGCGTAATCCCCGCTCGACCGTCGGTACGGTTACCGAAATTTATGATTATCTTCGACTTTTGTACGCGCGTATCGGTATTCCTCATTGTCCTATCTGCGGCGAAGAGATAAAACAGCAATCGGTCGATGAGATTGTCGAGCGTATCAGCGAGCTTCCTCAAGGCACTCGCTTTATCGTTCTTGCGCCCGTCGTTTCGGCGAAAAAGGGCATGCACGAAAAGGTATTCGAGGATGCTAAAAAGAGCGGATACGTCCGCGTCCGTGTTGACGGTAATATGTATGACCTTTCCGAGAATATCGGATTGGATAAAAATATCAAACACGATATCGACGTGGTGGTAGACCGTCTTGTTATGAAAGGCGAAGAGATGCGCTCCCGCCTTGCCGAATCTATCGAAACCGCGTCCTCGCTTGCGGGCGGTATCGTTAAGATATTCCTTCCCGACGCGGAAGACGATAACGAAATAACCTTTTCTCAAAACTATGCCTGCAAGACTCACGGAATCTCGATAGGCGAGCTTACACCCCGTATGTTTTCATTCAATAATCCGTCGGGCGCCTGCGAGGCTTGTGGAGGCTTGGGCGATAATAATGTTTTCTCCGAGGAAAAGCTTATCCCCGACCGTTCGCTTTCGCTTTACGGCGGTGCAATCGTATGTAACGGATTTAAAAGCGCTGAGCCGGGCGGATATTTCGCCGAGCTTGTTAATTCAGTAGGCGCTCACCACGGCTTTGATATCCATACTCCTATAGACCAATATTCCGATGAAGCATTCAGTATCCTTATGTACGGTAATAAGCGTAAGCGCAAATCGGTTACCGAGCCGTCTTTCAAGGGCGTTGTCAATATGATCGAACACCGCTATAAGATGGGCGGAGGATATGAGACCCGCGAATATTACGAGCAATTTATGGATTACATTCCGTGCCCCGAATGTAACGGTCTCCGTTTGAAGCCCGAGGTTTTGGCGGTTACCGTCGGAAACATGAATATTTCCGAGCTTTGTAATCTTTCGGTAATAAACGCGAGAAAGTTCTTCGCTACGGTAAAGCTCAGTAATAAGGAACAGGAAATATCGAAAGAGATATTAAAAGAAATTAATGCGCGTCTTTCCTTCCTCGAAAACGTAGGACTTGGCTATCTTACTCTTTCGCGTAAGGCGGGCTCGCTTTCGGGCGGCGAGGCTCAGCGTATCCGCTTGGCTACCCAGATAGGAAGCGCCCTCGTCGGCGTTATGTACGTCCTTGACGAGCCGAGTATAGGTCTCCACCAACGAGATAACCAAAAGCTTATAAAGACCCTTAAAAAATTGCGCGATATCGGTAATACCGTCCTTGTCGTCGAGCACGACGAGGAAACGATAGAGGAGGCCGACTATATCGTCGATATAGGACCGGGCGCGGGTATTCACGGCGGTGAAGTAGTATTTACGGGTACACCCGCTCAAATAATGAAGTGTAAGGAATCGATTACCGGCGAATACCTTTCGGGTAAGAAAAAGGTTACCGTGCCCTCGAGAAGACGTAACGGAAACGGACAGTTTATAACAGTCGTCGGTGCTTCCGAAAACAATCTTAAGGATATTGACGTTACGATTCCTCTCGGTAAATTGGTTTGTGTTACGGGCGTTTCGGGCTCGGGTAAATCCTCGCTCATTAATGCTGTACTCTATAATACTCTCGCCCGTAAACTGGGTAAGGCATCGGTGATTCCGGGTAAACACCGCGAAATTGTCGGTATGGATAATATAGATAAGATTATTCAGATAGACCAGTCTCCGATAGGCCGTAACCCCCGATCTAACCCTGCTACCTATACGGGACTGTTTAATGATATACGTGCCGTTTTCGCTTCTACTCCCGAGGCGAAGGCTCGAGGCTATTCCGACGGAAGATTTTCGTTTAACGTAAAGGGCGGTCGCTGCGAGTCCTGTAAGGGCGACGGTACGTTGACGATAGAAATGCATTTTCTTCCCGACGTTTACGTCACCTGCGACGTTTGTAAGGGAAAACGCTATAACCACGAAACTCTCGAGATAAAGTATAAGGGTAAGTCTATTTATGACGTTCTCGAGATGACCTGTGAGGAGGGAAGAGAGTTCTTCCAAAACTATCCCTCGATAAAGCGCCGATTGGATACCCTTTGCGACGTCGGCTTGGGATATGTTAAAATAGGTCAACCCGCTACCACTCTTTCGGGCGGCGAGGCTCAAAGAGTTAAGCTCGCTAATGAGCTTGCGCGCCGTGCAACCGGTAAGACACTTTACGTGCTTGACGAGCCCACTACGGGACTCCATACCGACGACGTAAATAAGCTCGTTTCGGTGCTTCAAAAGCTCGTTGATGCGGGTAACTCGGTCGTTGTTATCGAGCATAACCTTGACCTTATTAAAACTGCCGACTATATTATTGACCTCGGTCCCGACGGCGGTGATGCGGGCGGACGTGTCGTTGCCAAGGGTACCCCCGAAGAGGTTGCGGCGAGCGACAATAGCTATACAGGATTCTACCTTAAGGAGAAATTAAAGTGATAGATTACGAAAAATATGCCCCCTTACTTGAAAAGGTTGAAAAACCGGGCCGCTACGTCGGAGGCGAATTTGCTTCCGATATTCCCGATCCCGAAGAAGCAGCAGTGCGCGCCTGCTTCTGTTTCCCCGATACCTATGAAATAGGTATGTCTAACCTCGGTATAAAGATTCTTTCGGGCGTTCTCAATAATACAGGATTTGTAAGCTGTGAGCGTTGCTATATGCCTTGGAAGGATATGAGGGCTCAGCTTATCGAAAATAATTTACCCCTCTATGCGTTGGAAAGCGGCGACCCGTTGAACGTCTTCGATTTCGTTGCGTTTACGCTTCAGTATGAGCTTTGCTATACTAACGTTCTTCAAATGCTCGGTCTCGGTAATATTCCTCTTCTTTCTAAAGACCGTACCGATTCCGATCCTATAATAATCGCGGGCGGACCTTGCGCCTATAACCCCGAGCCTATCGCCGATTTTATCGATGTTTTCTCGATTGGTGAAGGCGAAGATGCTCTTGTCGAATTTGCGTCTGTGGTACGCGAATGTAAGGAAAACGGTATCGGTAGGGAAGAGCTTCTCTATCGAGTATCTAAACTCGACGGATTTTACGTTCCCTCGCTTTATAACGTTGAATACGCCGAGGACGGAACGATTTCGTCCTTCGAGCCCAACCGAGAGGGCGTTCCCGCAACGGTAAGAAAGAGAATAATCTCTAATCTCGATAACGTGTATTTCCCGAGAAATTGCTCGGTGCCCTTCCTTGAAACAGTTCACGACCGCGTAATGCTCGAGGTCTTCCGTGGCTGTATCCGCGGATGCCGCTTCTGTCAGGCGGGTATGATCTATCGCCCCTACCGTGAAAAGTCCCCCGATGTTCTTAATGCCGACGCTCTTGAAGCGACGAAGAATACGGGCTATTCCGAAATTTCGCTTACCTCGCTTTCTATAAGCGACTATACCCATCTTCGTGAGCTTATCGATAACCTTCTTCCTTGGACTAACGAAAAGAAAATAAATCTTTCACTCCCTTCTATGAGAATCGATAATTTCTACGAGGAACTTCTCGAAAAGGTTTCGTCGGTTCGTAAGAGCGGTCTTACCTTCGCTCCCGAAGCGGGTACCCAAAGACTCCGCGACGTTATTAATAAGAATATTACCGAGGAAGAAATTATTTCCGCGGTATCCAAGGCCTTTGACGGCGGACGTAATAGCTTGAAGCTTTACTTTATGAACGGTCTTCCTACCGAAACCGACGAGGATGTTTGCGGTATCGCGTCGCTCGGTCAGAATATCGTTGATACATATTATTCAAAAAAACGCTTCGGCGGCGGACGCGGCGTAAGCGTTACCGTAAGCGTTTCCTGCTTCGTTCCCAAGCCCTTTACTCCCTTCCAATGGGAGGGTCAGGATAGCCTCGAGGAGCTCGAGCGTAAGCAACAACTTCTTAAATCCGAAATAAAAACCAAAAAGATCTCATATAAATATCACGACGCACGCGTTTCTCGTATCGAGGCTGTGTTTGCACGCGGTGACAGAAGACTCTCCAAGGCTCTTTTGGAGGCTTATAATCGCGGCATTATGCTCGATGGATGGGATGAATTCTTCAACTATGATAATTGGATATCCGTCTTCGAATCAGTAGGAATCGACCCCGCGTTTTATGCAAATCGTCGCTTCGGCCTTGACGAGATACTTCCTTGGGACTTTATCGATATCGGCGTGACGAAGAAGTTTATGAAGCTTGAATACGCCCGCTCGCTCAAGGCGGAAACCACTCCCGATTGCCGTACTAAATGCTCGGGATGCGGTGCTTCCTCGCTTTGCGACGGTAAATGCGTTTGTGACGGAGGTGCGGATAATGGCTGATATCCGAGTATGCTTTACTAAATTAGATAAGCTTAAATATATTTCTCATCTTGATTTACAACGTGCGATTCACCGTATGCTTATAAGAAGCGGACTTCCGATAGGTTATACCGAGGGATTTAATCCCCATCCGAGACTTAATATCGCGCTTCCGCTTTCTATATATCAGGAGGGTGAACGCGAACTGTTCGATTTCCGTATGGAAGGCGACGTTCCTACCGATGAAATAAAATCCCGCCTTCAGGAGTCGGCGTTCCCCGGATTGGAAATCGTTGACGTGTCGGTTGCGGTAGGTAAGCTTGCTACGAAGCGTGCCGTGTGGCGACTCGAGCTTGCGACCGAGATGACAGTTGAAGCGTTTTCTTCTGCGTTCGACGGTGCTATGCCCGTGCTCAAGCGCTCCAAGAAGGGCGAGGTGACTGTGGATATCGCACCGATGGTGAAATTTATCTCCGCCGAACCGAGCGAATTCGGTATCATAGCCCGCGTCGAGCTTCCCGCGGCGGGCAACGATTACCTCAACCCTTCCTACGTTGCCGCCTTTTTCGGCGATAGTGTGAAATTAAAGCGCACAGTTCGAGAGAATATTATCTTTTAACGCAATTTTCTATTGATATCGTAACAATTTTCTGCTATAATTAGCATGATATGAAATCGAAAAAAGCTTTAATCACGAACTTAATATTATTGACTCTCGCATTTGCGATATCGCTATCGTTTTGCGCTTGCTCGTCTGATACGGACGAATCCTCTTCGGTTCAGTCCGAGACGTCCGAAACTACTTCTTCGCTTACGATCAGCGAAGCGTTGGCGCTCATAAATAACGATAGAAGGATTATTGAGATATTCGCTTGTAATTCGCTTTCCTCGTCTGAGTCTGCGGTAGGTTACGTTCCTCTTGCCGACTCTCATGAGCTTTACGGTTTTGCGAAAATCAGAGAATTGCTTTCCTCGGCTTATGCCGTAGGAAACGGTGAGATTGAATCGTTTTTGGCATATCCGATAGCGGAATACCCCTCAGTGCGCGACGTTGACGGCGTGACGAACGTGTTTTTTCATAAGGGAATCGGATTTGAAGATTTTATCGATACCGATACCGTTGCGTTGACGGTTCACGATTCCAAAACCGAAATCAAGGCTAAAACCTTGTCGGGAAAAGACGTTACGCTTAACGCGGTGTATGAAAACGGAAAATGGCTTCTCGAAAAAAGCCTCCTTTCGGTTCTTGATACTGATGATAGCTTTGAGGAAAAGCCTCCGCTTTCGGGATTGGGTTCGCTTTCCGAGTTTTCGGGAAACGTTCTTGTGATCAACTTCTTCGTTTCCGACGTTAATTATAAGTTTACATCGGACGAAGAAAAGGAATTCGCGTCCCGCGTTTCGACCGCGGTCGATTACCTCGTCGAAGAAGCCGAAAGACTCGGCGGTGAGGTTAACGTTACGTATGAAAACGCCTATTTTGAGCATATAGGAAATATCGGTAACGGCGACCTTGCCTTTGATATCGTTTTCAGCGAAACGGGCTTTGGAACGCTTTCGAATTTCGCGGAAAGACATTTTGAAAATCTCTCCGAGTACGATAATTATTTCTTCGCCGTTTGCTTTAATAAGGAGTGTGAACCCCTTTTTAAGGCCAACGACGGCGAGGACACTACCG
>JAZRLT010000150.1:0-4622 GCA_045646995.1 Eubacteriales bacterium
TTTTCGTCGCAGCTTAATACTTTGAAATATTCCATTTCTCCAAGCATTGTATTTTGTGTATACGCTTGTTTAAAATCATCATAATATTTTTGCGTAAGTATCTCACATTTGATTAAAGCCGATGCCCAAAGTACGGCTGGAATTAAAATACCAACAATAACAATTATAAGTATCACTTTCTTTTTCATTTTGCATTCTCCTTTGCAGTTTTACAGGATGCAATCAAAAGTCTGCGGATATTGCCACAAAGTTTCTCGGTATATTGATATGTTGCTGTGTCAATTCTTTTTGTCTCATGCATCAATTTCAACCAGTAACTCGTCTCATTAGATTCCTTCAAAGCGATTTCCAGTTTTGCTACAAAATCTTTCTTGCTCTGCGCATATTGTGCTTCATGGATATTTGCTCCAACGGAAGTACCGGCTCTTGCAAGCTGATCGGTCATATAAGAACTTTTCGGCGCAGTTACACCGTCAACAAGATTTACGATAGCAACAGCAAATTCAAAAGATAAGTCAAGTAATTTGTTTTCGGACATAAATACACCTTCTTTCATTGGTATTATATCATAAAATTGTGTGATTTTCAATGATATATCGCTGACGCGATATGATATACGGCTTTGCCGTATGATATACTTGCGTCGCAAGTATGATATAATATCCGTTCCTTCATACGCGAAGCGTATATCATCTGCGTAGCAGGCATCATACCCGCAGGGTATATCACCCGTTCCGCAAGGAACGGATATCATTCGAAAAACGCACCTTTGTCGGTAGACAAAAGTGCGTTTTTTGTTGGTGGAGCATAGGGGATTCGAACCCCTGACCCCAACACTGCCAGTGTTGTGCGCTCCCAGCTGCGCTAATGCCCCGTGAGGTTATGATATCATATACTCAATACGTTTGTCAATACAAAAAACGAGCCGCGGGGATTTCCTCGCGGCTCATGTATTTAATATTATTCTGCGTCGGGAGCGGTAGCCGCGTCGAAGATGGCGGTAACCTCTTCGGAGGGCTTCTTATCGATAAGAGTTACGGCAACAGCCGCGATCATGCTCATAATAAAGCCGGGGATAAGCTCGTAGAGACCGGTAGCCGCGCCGAGTGTGACGACCGCATCGCCCTGAGGAATCATCGGAACGAAGAGCCATACAAGGTCAACCAACGCACCGACGATAACGCCTGCGAGTGCGCCCTTATAGGTGAATCTTCTCCAGAATACCGAGAGGATAACTACCGAGCCGAACGCCGAGCCGAAGCCTGCCCAAGCGTTTTCAACGAGGTTCATAATAGCCTGAGCGCCCTCGCCCTTGCTGCTTGCGATGAAGTATGCAACAACAGCAACAATCAAAACTACGCCTCTGCCGACCCAAAGAGTTTCCTTGTCGGAAGCGTTCTTACGGATAACGGGCTTGTAAATATCAGAGGTGAAGGAGGAGGAAGCAACGAGAAGCTGGCTGTCTGCGGTAGACATCGAAGCCGCGATAATAGCCGAAAGAAGCAAGCCTGCGATAAATGCGGGGAAGAGGTTTCTTGCGAGCTTGATGAATACCAAGCTTTGCTGGTCGTTAGCGAGAAGCTCGTTTCCGACGAGAATGCGTCCGAATACGGCGATAACGATAACAGCAACGAGTGCAAGAACAACCCAGACGATAGCAACAATCGCGGATTTCTTAACCATAGAGGGCTTTTCGATAGCCATAAAGCGAACAAGAATATGGGGCATACCGAAGTAACCGAGACCCCAAGCAAGACCGCTCGCGATTTCGGAGGCGGGAGCCGAGAAGAGGTCGTTTATGAAGTTATAAGTAGTGCCGCTGTTGGATGTAACCGCGGTGTTAAGCGCGTTGAAGTCGAGTTCCTTGGTGCAAACGACGATTATCGGAACAGCAAGAACGGCAACGAGCATAAGCAAACCTTGGAAGAAGTCGGTCCAACAAACCGCCTTATAACCGCCGAGGAAGGTATAAACGATGAGTATTGCGGCGAAGATTATCATAGCGACGCTCGGTTCGATGGAGGGGAATAGCGAGGTGAATACGCTCGTACCTGCAACGAACGCCGAAGCAACGTATACGGTAAAGCAAACGAGGAATACGATAGCGCAAACCAACTGCAAAGCCTTGCTCTTGGTCGCGAAGCGGTTGGAAAGATATTGAGGAAGGGTGATCGAGTCGTTAGCCGCTTGGGAGAAACGACGAAGTCTGCGCGCAATAAGAATCCAGTTAAGCGCGGTACCGAGCGCAAGACCGATGCCTATCCAAGCCTGACCGAGACCGAACGCGAGAATGCTTCCGGGGAGACCCATAAGAAGCCAAGCGCTCATATCCGAAGCCTGCGCACTCATTGCGGTAACCCAAGGTCCCATCGAGCGTCCGCCGAGGAAGTAGTCTTTATCCGACTGACTTTTTGAGCGGAGGAAGAAAACAACGCCTATTGTGAGCATTGCTATAAAGTAAATTATTAGGGCAACAAGTTCCCAATTCAAGGTTAAAACCTCACTTTCATATCGTTCAAATAACGCATTATAGCGGTAGTATATCACAAAAAACAAAGAAATGCAATAGCGTTTTAACAATTTAATTCGTTAAAGTGAAAAATTCGCCGTATATTCGTCGTAAGGGGGTCTAAAAATAGTTGACAAATCCGAAAAAAGTGGTATACTTGTCTTAAAGCGTGGTGACGCAGAACACGTTTATTCAGTACGACTTCAAGAGAATCGGTGACGAGGCTGGAATCACCGTAAGAAACGGCTTTATAAATACCGCCTGCCGAACGCAGAAAATAGCATATCAAGTTAAAAGTACGGGTGGAACCGTGCGGATTTATTAAAGTCAGCACCCCGACGCTTCGCGGATTTTTTCGCGGAACGTCGGGCTTTTATTTTTGAAAATCTCCGAAAGGAAGGTATATTTATGAAACTTATCATTAACGGAAACGAGTATAGCGTTGAAACCGCATCTACCGTTTACGAGGCGGCTAAGGAGGCCGAGCTTATTTCCCGCGCGGTTATTGCGGCGAAGGTAAACGGAAGCGTTTGCGCTCTTAATACCGCTGTAAAGGAAGGCGACGATATTTCGCTTCTTACCTTTGAAGACGCGGACGGAAAGCACGTATTCCGTCATACTGCGGCTCATATTCTCGCTCAGGCGGTAAAGCGCCTTTTCCCTGAAACTAAGCTTACTATCGGACCTGCGGTTGAAAGCGGCTTTTATTACGATTTTGACAGCGAAACTCCCTTCACTCCCGAAGTTTTGAAGAAGCTTGAGGACGAAATGAAGAAAATCGTCCGTGAAAACCTTCTTATCGAGCGCTTCGAGCTCCCCCGTGAGGAAGCAATTAAATTTATGGAAGAAAAGGATGAGCCTTATAAGGTTCAGCTTATAAACGAGCTTCCCGAGGATGCCGTAATAAGCTTCTACCGTCAGGGCGAATTCGTTGACCTTTGCGCGGGACCTCACCTCTTCTCGACCGGCGCGGTTAAGGCTATCAAGCTTATGCAATGCACCGGCGCTTATTGGAAGGGCGACCAGAATAATAAACAGCTTCAGCGCGTATACGGCGCGGCTTTCCCCTCTAAGGACGAGCTTAACGCACACCTTACTATGCTTGAAGAAGCACGTAAGCGCGACCATAATAAGATAGGACGCGAGCTTGAATTCTTCACGACCGTTGACGTTATCGGTCAGGGTCTTCCTATCCTTCTCCCCAAGGGCTCGAGAGTTATCCAGCTTATGCAGAGATGGATCGAGGACGAAGAACAAAAGCGCGGCTATCTTCTTACTAAGACCCCTCTTATGGCAAAGCGTGAGCTTTATAAGATCTCGGGTCACTGGGATCACTACCGCGACGGTATGTTCATAATGGGCGACGCCGACGACGAAACCAAGGAATGCTTCGCGCTCCGTCCTATGACCTGCCCCTTCCAGTATCAGGTATTCCTCAATAAGAAGCGCTCCTACCGTGACCTTCCCATGCGTCTCGGCGAGACCTCGACTCTCTTCAGAAACGAGGATTCGGGCGAAATGCACGGCCTTATCAGAGTCCGTCAGTTCACCATTTCCGAGGGACATATCGTTCTCCGCCCCGAGCAGCTCGCTAACGAATTTGAAGAGTGCCTCAAGCTCGCAAAGTACTGCCTCGAGACAGTCGGACTCTGGGATGACTGCTCGTTCAGATTCTCTCAGTGGGATCCTAACAGAACCGACAAGTACGAGGGCACAGCTGAGCAGTGGAATGAAGCTCAGGGTGTTATGGAGAATCTTCTCGACAAGCTCCTCGGCCGCAAAAACTACGTTGTAGGAATCGACGAGGCGGCATTCTACGGACCGAAGCTCGACATTCAGTGCAAGAACGTTTTCGGCAAGGAGGACACCATCGTTACCATTCAGATCGATATGCTTCTTGCAAAGAAGTTCGGCATGGAATACGTTGACCCGGACAACACGCTCAAGACTCCCTATATCATTCATCGTACCTCCCTCGGATGCTACGAAAGAACCCTCGCGCTTCTCATCGAGAAGTACGCAGGCGCACTTCCCACCTGGCTCGCTCCCACGCAGGTCAGAATCCTTCCCATCACCGACAGAAATAACGAATACGTTGACGAGCTTTGCGATG
>JAZRLT010000151.1:0-7360 GCA_045646995.1 Eubacteriales bacterium
TGCCGCAACTTGGTGTAACGATCAGGCGGAGTACGCGGGACCTCATTTCGCGCTGACTAACGATAAGATCGCTATCGAGGCTTCGATAAACGCCTATAAATCCTATATGCCCTTTATGTCTGACGCCTATATTAAGCTTCCATGCTCAATAATTGCCGAGGGACTTGATATCTGGGAGGGCGCGGGTGACCGCGGCGACGCGGCTATGTACCTTTACGGCTGCTCACTGTTTTGCCTCTACCTCGGTGATATTAAGACCGCCTGCGAATTATATCCCGCGATAAAGTGGTGCGCCGAATATTGCGAACGTCAAAAAACTCCCGAGGGCGTGATAAGGTCGGATAAGGACGAGCTTGAGGGACGTTTTCCGACCGACGGCTATGCGAATCTGTCTACCTCTTCGCTCTGCTACGGCGGTCTGCGCTTTGCCTCTAAATTGGCGCGCTCGCTCGGCGATGTTGATACCGCCGATCTGTATAATAAACGTGCCGATGAGCTCGAAATGGCAATAGAAGCATATTTCGGCGCCGAGCTCCACGGCTTTAAGACGTATAGATATTCCAAAGGCTTCGATACCTTGCGAGCGTGGATATGTCTACCGCTTTGTATGGGTATAAATACACGTGCAGAGGGAACTCTCGAAGCGATGCTTTCAAACTACCTCTGGACCGAAGAGGGAATGTATACCTGTGAACGCTCTGCTGAAAATACTTCGGACACTATTTGGGATAGATCAACGCTTTACGGAATGAAATGTGCCTTCCTTTCGAGCGCGGGCGACAGTATGGTCAAACCCTTACTCGATTACTGCCGAAAGCGTTTGCTTTGCGATAGAGTGCCATACGCCGTCGAGGCATACCCCGAGGGCGATAAACGCCACCTTTCGGGCGAGAGTGCGCTCTTTGTTCGCGTAATAACCGAGGGTATTTTCGGTATAATGCCCGAGAGCTTGAATTCTTTCTCTTTTGTTCCGTCTTATTATGAAGAACTCGGTGAAATTAACCTTTCTTCTTTGTATATAAACGGTAAAAAGGTTGATATAACCGTCAATGCCGAATCTTGGACGGTCTGTTCTAATGGTAAATTAATTAATTCGGGTATTACCGATAAAAAACGCATTGTAATCAATTTATAAATAAAAAAGCAGGAAGCAACCGAAATTGCTTTCTGCTTTTTATTCCCCAACACATACAGTTTATCATACTCATTTTCAAATGTCAATAATTAATTCGTCATTATAAACATAATCTCTGTGTTGTACAAAAAATAATCGTTAACTTTGTACAAATTATGTATTGAAATACCCTCTTGCGTGTGGTAATATATAGCCAAGGAAAGGGTAAGAGTGAATCCGATGTACAAGTAGTAAAAGGAATCTTCCTTACGTTGACTTAGCTGATCAGACATCTTTTCATTAAAGGCTACAGAATAGGTACTGTGCATGTACAGAAGGAGATGAGTCCGAAGAACAGTTAGCGATCGTAAACCCTGTATCTTAAGAATTGAGAGGTTAAAATGATGTTGGATATTAAGATCGAAAATAAATAGCCCTTAGTTGTTGTAAAGAAAGCAACTAAGGGTTATTTTTTTGTTCTGAAATCATTGTGTTTTATTGTATTTGGTGATAAAATGTACAAAAATCACCTCGGAGATATTGTATGACCTCTGTAAAACGTCTTAAGATCGCTTGTTATATGACCTGTATGACAATGTCGATCGTTGCGAATCTTTCGCCTCTTTTGTTTCTTTCCTTCCGTTCGCTTTACGGTATATCCTATTCGCTTTTGGGAACTCTCGTTCTGGTGAATTTCGTAACACAGCTTTCGGTCGACCTGATATTTTCGTTTTTCTCCCATAAATTCAATATCCCAAAAACCGTCAAGCTTACTCCCGTTATAGCAGTTGTCGGGTTGCTGATATATGCTCTTTCTCCCTTTGTTTTCAAGTCGAACCCCTTTATAGGAATAGTTGTCGGAACTATCGTCTTTTCCGCCGCGGGCGGTCTTGCCGAGGTCTTGATAAGCCCCGTTATTGCCGCGCTTCCCGCTAAAGACCCCGATAGGGAAATGAGTAAGCTTCATTCAATATACGCTTGGGGAGTCGTTTTCGTAGTTATATTTACTACGGCTTTCCTTTTTGTGTTCGGTAATGAGTGTTGGTACGCTCTTGCTCTTCTTTTTGCTCTTATACCGCTTTCGTCTTCTGTTTTGTTTTTTGGATGTGAAATCCCGAAAATGGAAACGCCTAAACGTGTTTCGGGTGCTCTTTCGTATTTAAAGAATAAAACACTCTGGCTTTTTGTTATCGCAATATTCCTCGGCGGCGCGTCCGAGCTCGTTATGGCTCAATGGAGCTCGAGCTATCTCGAGCAAGCGCTCGGTATTCCTAAAATATGGGGCGACGTGTTCGGTGTTGCGATGTTCGGTCTGACTCTCGGCTTCGGAAGAACGCTTTATTCGAAAATCGGCAAGAACGTTACTAACGCCCTTTTCTTCGGTGGTATCGGCGCGACCGTGTGCTATCTTGCCGCCGCTCTTTCGCCGTTTCCTGTGATAGGACTGATCGGTTGCGCATTGACCGGATTTTGTGTCTCGATGATGTGGCCGGGAAGTCTTGTTGTTGCTTCCGAACGCTTTCCCGAAGGCGGTGTGTTTATCTACGCTATGATGGCTGCGGGAGGCGACCTCGGCGCTTCTGTCGGACCTCAGCTTGTTGGTGTAATTACCGACTCCGCGATATCATTCCCGAGTATTGCGTCCTTTGCCGAAAAGCTTTCGCTCACTCCCGAAATATTCGGTATGAAACTCGGTATGCTTGTAGGAATGCTGTTCCCGCTTGCTTCGATACTCGTTTTCTTCTTAATCAGGAAAAAATATAAATCCAAATAATCTATTATAAAAGAGCACCGAATCTCGGTGCTCTTTGTTATATTATTCTTCTCTGATGGTGATCTTGTTGATGATAGGCTGCTGAGCTTTGGGAACGGGTTCGCCGTTCACCTCGGTACAAATCTTGTCAACAACGTCCATACCCTCGGTAACGTAACCGAAACCTGCATATTTACCGTCGAGGAATGTGCTGTCCTCGTGTACAATAAAGAACTGCGAGCTTGCGCTGTCGTAGGGGTTTGATCTCGCCATAGAGATAACACCGCGGGTGTGCGATATGGTGTTGTTAACACCGTTTGCCGTGAATTCACCCTTGATTTCTATCTTGTTTCCGTTCTTGTCAATGTTACCGCCCGTGCCGTTGCCGTCGGGGTCGCCGCCCTGCATCATAAAGCCTTCGACAATTCTGTGGAAGGTGAGTCCGTCGTAGAATCCGCTCTTTGAGAGCTTGACGAAGTTGTCAACTGTAATGGGTGCCTGCTTCTGGTCAAGCTTGATAGTGATCTTTCCGTAATCCTTGATGTCGATATCTGCGTAATAGGTCTTGTTCATATCGATAGAAAGCTGCGGACCCGAAACGTCGTTTGCCTGACTGCTTTCTTCGCTGTCGTTGCCCGAGAAGAGCCATACACCGCCGCCGATAAGTAAGCAAACCGCTAAGATTGCCGCAACGATTGAAGCGAGCTTGATCTTCTTGGATTTTTCGATAGGTGCGGATATTTCGGCGATAACCTTGCGTACGTCATCGTTTGTCTTAACCGATACGTTAGCATACTTGACGTTGCGTATAAAGCTTTCGCAAATAGCCTCGTAAGTCAACGCACCGCCAACGATAGCTTCTACGTTGTCCTTTTCCGCATTCAAAGCGATCTCAACCGTCTTAACGTCGAGCTTTGTGACAGCCGCGATACGCTTGTTGTTAAGCCCGCCTACGGTGTGAAGAACGAAAATCAACTGCTGAAGCTCGGTGAATTGATTGAATACAAATTCGGAATAGTTGTCGGTAATATCTGATGCACTTTTAGGATTTTTAATCAAAAAATTCTTTCCGACAGGGAACTGATATGCCTTCGAATTCTTTTTGAGGAACACTTTTTTGCAATTTTCAGCGACCTTTACTACCGCGACGTCGGAAAAATCCTTCTCGGTCTCGATAACAATACCATTAATGTTGTTGAATATACTTTTGTATGCCGCTGCGGTTGCCTCGTTTGCAGCGTTTTCGTCCTTTAAAAGACTGAAAGCGACTTGATAAGCCTTCTGCTTGCTCGAGTCATAAAGCGACTCCATTGCCTTGCGCTGACCGTTGACAGCGTTTTTAATCAAGGTATCCATTATTTGATTCTCCTGATATATTCTTAAATTTACTACCCGCATATACTATCATTTAAATATTTCTTTGAGATGAATAAATAGTTAATCAAATATTAATAAAAGAAAGTGGTATGAAGCGTCTGAGAAAAAATCTTGAAATTGGTAATTTAAAGTGCTATACTGATTACAGAACCATAAAAATATCATTTTTGGAGGAAAATTATGAACGCAATCAAAAAGTATCTCGCGGAATTTATCGGTACTTTCGTATTGGTATTTGTCGCATGCGGTACCGCTTGTACCGTCGGCTGTGATGCCGCAAACGGTGCGGGCTACGCTATTACCGCTCTCGCTTTCGGACTCGTAATCGTCGCTATGGCTTACTCTATCGGTAACGTTTCGGGATGCCATATCAACCCCGCTGTATCTATCGCTATGCTTATCAGTAAGAAGATGACGATAGTTGATTTTATCGGCTATATCGTTGCTCAGTTCCTTGGTGCCATCGCGGGTGCGGGTGTTCTTAAGTATATCTTCTCCGTAGGCGAAGCTGTTGATAAGACCGGCGGTCTTGGCTCCAACGCTCTTTTCCAAAACGATATCCTCGCTTCCATTATTATCGAAGTGCTTCTTACCTTCATTTTCGTACTCGCTATTCTCGGCGTTACCTCGAAGGTTGAAAACGGTTCTGTCGCAGGTCTCGTTATCGGCGGCGCACTCACTCTCGTTCACCTTATCGGTATCGGCTTGACCGGAACCTCCGTTAACCCCGCTCGTTCCTTCGGTCCTGCACTTCTCGCAGGCGGCGAAGCGCTCTCTAACGTATGGGTATTCATCGTAGCTCCTCTCGTAGGCGGTGCTCTTGCGGCTGTCGTTTATATGCTTCTCGATTCTAAAAAGGCTGAATAAACAATATTATGCATAACAAAAAAACTCGGTTCAATCGAACCGAGTTTTTATTTTGACTATAAGAAAAACCTCCGCCATAAAGACGGAGGTTTAATTCATTTAGTTCATCAAGGTTATCATCAACTGACAAGCAAGTACGATAAGTACGAGAGCGATGGGATACGTAGAAGCGTATGCCGCCGCAACGTCGTCAGTTTTAGCGGATTTGATGAGCGCACCGAGTGCGGGAGTGCTCGTCATACCGCCGGTGATAGAACCGAGCGAGTTGAGAAGAGGAAGCTTCATTACGAGCTTTGCAAGGATAAGACCAACGATCATAGGAACGATAGTCATCAATGCACCGCCGATGAAGCCCCAGGCAACGATAGCGCCGCCGAACTTACTTACCTGTTCAACGAGTGCAACACCGCCGTGGAAGCCCGCACCGAGAAGGAACATCATAAGACCGAACTCACGGAGAACCTTCAAGGTGGAGTGGGGGATTTCAAGCGAAAGCTTGCCGAAGTGTCCGAAGTGACCGAATACGAGACACATAATGAGGACACCGCCGGTGGTACCAAGGCTGAAGCAAGGTCCGTCGTAGCCCTGCGCGGAAAGAGGAATGGTGATCGAACCGAGAACCAAACCTGCGATTACAGCGAGAGCAAAAGGCATAAGACCGAGTTCTTCACATTTGAAGAGACCTTCGGGAAGCTTTCTTTCTTCCTCTGCGCCTTCTCTCAAAGCCGCTCTTTCCTTGTCCATATCAGCCTTCAAGAGCTTGGGGATAAGCTGTACGAAAAGTACAACACCGATAACGCCGAAGGGATATGCGATAGCGTGGCCGAGAGTGATGAGCGCTTCGAGGTCGCTTGCGTTAGCAGCCTCAGCAACTGCGTCCTTAGCCGCAGAGAAGCCGGGAGTAGAGGTAAGCGCGCCCGAAATAACACCGGACCAGAATTCGGGACCGTATTCGGGGGTGAGAAGTGTGCAGATAACTGCAACTGCGGTACCCGAAAGAATGATTACGATACCGAGCGCGATGTAGGTCTTGAAGTTCTTCGCGAGGTTCTTGAAGAAGTTGGGACCTGCGATGAATCCAACCGCACCGACGAAGAGGATAAGACCCGTATTCTGGAGAGTGGATTTAAAGGTAGAAACGATTTTGTCGCTTTCGCCTTCGATATGGAAGTTTCCGAGAAGGGGAATATCGCCGAAATCAAGCGTACATAACCAACCTACGAGTATCGCAACGAGGAATACGCCTGCGGTACCGAGCGAAACGCCCTTGATTTCGATACCTCCGAGCAAATAACCGAGAGCAACGATGATGAAAACAAGAGTAAATGTAACAAAGGTGGAAGAGAAGTTAAATACGCTCTTAACACCGTCTGCGTTGTTCGCAGTGGCGCTGAATACGCACCACGCGGCAACACCTGCAACAAGAAGTACGGCTAAAATAATGCCGATGATCTTCTTGGTGGAAGATTTATTATTCATTTGTATCTAAAGCCTCCGTTTAACCGTTAACCTTTCTGGCGTAATCGGGAAGAAGCTTGGGAGATACGGTTTCGGTTTCGATACCTGCGTCTGCGATTTCCTTCTCGAATTTAGCGATGTGGTCGAGGGTAAGCTTACCAACAGTTACGTTCTTGAAGGTTGCGCCTGCGCTCTTACCTGCGATACGACCGAATACGATGATGTCGAGGAGCGAGTTACCCATAAGTCTGTTCTTACCGTGGATACCGCCGACAGCCTCGCCTGCAACGAAGAGGTTCTTGATGTTGGTGGTCATACCGTCGGGAGTGATGTCGAGACCGCCGTTCTGATAGTGAAGAGTGGGGTATACGAGGATCGGCTCTTTACGGATATCGATACCGAACTGACCGAACATTCTCATCATAGCGGGAATTCTCTTTTCGATGGTGCCTTCGCCGCCGATCTTTTCGATCATAGGAGTGTCGAGCCATACTGCGAGTCCGTCGTCAGTTTCAACACCGTTGTTTCTGTCGGAGCATTCGCGGATGATGGAAGCAGCAGTAACGTCACGGGTTTCAAGCGGGTGCATGAATACTTCGCCATTTACGTTAACGAGCTTAGCGCCGAGCGAACGAACCTTTTCGGTAACGAGTGCGCCGAAGATCTGCTCGGGATATGCAGCGCCGGTGGGGTGATACTGGAGAGTTTCAGCGTAAAGAAGCTTTGCGCCGACTCTGTAACCGAGTACGAGACCGTCTGCGGTAGCGCCGTAGTGGTTGGAGGTGGGGAAG
>JAZRLT010000152.1:0-6649 GCA_045646995.1 Eubacteriales bacterium
CAAAAAATCTCCTTATCAAGACATTAAATCATATTATATATAAATAGACTGCAAAAGTCAATCATTATTTTTGTGACTGACTTTTGCAGACATAAAACGATTGTTACTTATAAATTTTTTAAAATTTCCCGCTGCCCCCGCCACCGCCGAAGCCTCCGCCTCCGCTTCGACCGCCCGAGCCCGAGGTATTCTTCGGCTTTGCTATACGGGTAACGGTAGAATACAGATAAAGGTCGCGGCTATGCTTAAGCTCGAAGCTTCCGTTACGCACGTATTCGCGCGCGTTATCGCAGGATCTTACAGATTTAAGCTTACCCTTCATTACCGTCACAACGATAAACGCGACGATAAATCCGAATATTACGGACATAACGATCATTCCGTCGAGCGGGAATTTCGCTCCCTCGATAACCGAGGTTTCTACGCTTTCGGCAAATTTAACGAACGCGCCGTAATAATCGCCGTCGGATAGATACGGCACGACGGTTTCGCCGATAGATTCTACGGTATAATCGTCAAGATTGGTAGAATATATCCCCCAATCGCGTTCTGCCATAGAGATAAGGAGTACCGTTCCTTCTCTGTCGGCACCGTATCCGTCGGATTCAAAAAGACGCTGTGCGTAATAAGAAGCATCCCACGTACCGAATTCTTCTTCAAGCGTTTCTACGGTATATACGACAACGTCATAATTCTGACGTGCACTCACCTCGTCGAAAAGGGTCGAAAGCTTTTCTTCCTCCTCGTCGGTCAGAAGGTCGGCATTGTCGATGACTCTCGGCGCATTATCGGCAAAAACCGAAACCGCCAAGGTTAAAGAAAGGGCGAAAATGATTGCGATCACAAGATATTTCTTCATATTTCCGTCCCTCCTCAAAGCATCCAGATAAGCCAAGAAAGACCGAATGCCGCGGCGCTTATAATACCCGCAAGTCCGAAAAGCCATTTTGCATAAGCCTTTTTGTCAAGCGGAAGATCACCGACGAATTTACCCGTCTGACCGTTCATCGCGAAGGTATATTTCTTGTCATTCCACGTCGTATTAAGGATCCAAACGGGATACAACGCATATTTCGAGCTACCGTTGGCAAGACGGACGTTGACCGACTCGGTCGTGACCGTCGAATATCCGTTAACCGTAGCCTTAAACGCCTCCTCGGTAGTACGACGGAGACGCTCGTTCGCGCGGTTTATGCTTTCCTCGGCGGAAACGTCGTATCTATCTGCGAGATAACCCGCAAGATAAGCGGTCTGAAAATCCACCGCGCCGTCAAAGGAGAAGGGCTCTATCGACTCCATAAGCTCATCCGCCATCTTCTCGCTGCCGTCCACGGGGATATGCTCAAATCCGAGCGAACCGCCTCTCGTTATCGAATAATAGCTTGTTTTCGTATAAATATAATTAGCGTCGTTCCAGGTATGGCTTCTCGTCGCACGGTAACGCGCATCAGCCTCGGCATCGGCGTCAAAAAGCCAGAAAGGAACGTACATTCCTTTTATCTCGTCGATATGGTTTTCGTTCTTGAAAACCTTCGGAAGAAGCCTTTTTCCCTTCAAGTGGTTTTTATAGGCCTCTTTAGCTCCCTTTTTATCGATTTTGAAGGGAATTACGTAATCGGGCTTTAAATCCCCCGAAAGCTTTCCCTTTATAACTACGGAGTTATCGCAATAGGGGCATTTCGTTGCCGCAAGAGTCTCATCGCCGATAATTTCACCGCCGCAGGAGTCACAAACGTAAACGTTGATTCCCTCGGTCTCGCTCTCGTCCCATTGATTTTCGGGACGGGATTCCCATTCGATTTTTTCCTCACCCGCATTTTTAAGGTCTTCATCATAATATTTCAAGGTTTCGGGCTCGAATTCGGTATCACAATAGGGACATTTGAGATTTTGGGAATTGGCGTCGAACTCTATTGCGCCGCCGCAGCAAGGACACTTATATTGGTTCAATTCAGCCATAACAGCCTCCTTGCGTTTTTAGAATTTATTACCGCATTCGGGACAGAATTTAGGAGGGTTCGCGGGATTTTCGGGCTCATATCCGCAATTTGCACATTTCGTCGAGGGCTTTTTTGCTCCGCATTCACCGCAGAAGTTACCCTTATTTACCGCACCGCAGGCGCATTCCCAACCGTCCTCGGGCTTTTTCGCGCCGCAATTCTGACAGAATTTTCCGTTATTTACGGTTCCGCAATCACACTTCCAGCCGTCGTTAGCGGAAGGCGCCTGAGTCTGCTGTTGCTGACCCATAGCGTAAAGGCTTTGAGCGTTAACACCGCTCGCGTTAGCCGCCATACCCATACCCATAAAACCGGTCATCGCGCCCGCTTCATTGGAAGCCGCCATCTTCATCGCGTCAGCCTGAGCACCGACGAGCGTAGCCGCCGCCATAGTGGGGTCGCGCATAATAGCGGTACGCTGAGCCTGTTTTATCATTTCGGCGTCCTCTTCGGGGAGCGTGACCGAACCGAGAGCAACGCTTACGACGTTAAGACCGCGAAGTTCACCCCATTTGTCCGAAAGCACCTCGTTCATTGCGTTTTCGAGGTCGGTATTATGAGTTACTATCTCATTAGGACGGAGTCCGAGCGACGAAAGACGTCCGAAAGCGGGCTGAAGCGCGCTTATAAACTCGGTTTTGAGCTGAGCGTCAAGCTCCTCGCGGGTATATTCCCTCTCGATATTTCCGCAAACGTTCGTATAGAAAAGAAGCGGATTTGCGATTTTAT
The DNA here is from genome assembly GCA_045646995.1 of Eubacteriales bacterium. GTDB lineage: Bacteria > Bacillota > Clostridia > Oscillospirales > CAG-382 > Coliplasma. The sequence goes on from JAZRLT010000152.1 coordinate 2,730, forward strand.
AGGAATAAACGCCCGAGCATCTTACCGAAACGTCGATATCAAGGCCGATCCTCGCGTCAACAACGCGGAAAGGAATAGGATTGGGAGTACCGAATTTATTATCGATAAGTTCCTTTGTGTTGAAATAATAAACTCTTTGGTCTTTACCCGTATCTCCGCCGAAGGTAAATCTTTTACCGATAGTCTTAAAGGTATCTATAATACTCTGGCCGAGAGAGCCCGCGAAGATACTCGGCTCGCTCGAGGTGTCGTAGGTATATTCACCCGGCTCGGCACAAACCTCAACGACCTTGCCCTGCTCAACGATCATCATACATTGACCGTCGGCAACGGCAATTCCCGAGCCGTTGGAGATTACGTTATCGTGTCCTTTAGTGTTAGAGCTTCTTCCGCCGACCTTTTTCTGACCTCTAACGGCGAGAACCTCTTTGTCGAGCGAATCGCAATAGAAAAATTCCTTCCATTGATCCGCCAAGGTGCCTCCGAGAGCACCGATTCCTGCTTTAATAAGTCCCATAATATATCTCCTTATCTATAATTTTCTTGAATATCATCTTCCCGTAAGCTTTTCCATAGCCTTATTTCCGCCCGCAATTACCACTCTTTCTTCGGGCGTGAAAATATGGTTCGGGTCGGCAAGAAGCTCGAAATCCTCGGCGTCCTGCTTAGCCACGGCAATAACGTTTACGCTGTATTTGCGACGTACGTCAACCTCGATTACAGTCTTTCCGCACCAGGATTTCGGTACGATTATTTCGGCGATGGTAAAGTCCGCCGAGGGCGAAAAATAGTTTATAACACCGCGCTTCGAAAGCGTATAGGCAAGCTTGGTTCCCGATTCCTTTTCGGGAAGTATAACGAGGTCGGCGCCGACCTTTTGAAGAACCTTTTTCTGACGCTCGTCGGTCGCGCGCACTACGATACGCTTTGATCCTATTTCTTTAAGCAAAAGGGTTATAAGAATACTGTCCGAAAGATTGTTTTCCATACATATTACGGCGCATTCACAGCCCTTAACACCCGCCGCGCGCAAAACCGCTTCATTAGTTGCATCACCGCAAATAGCGGTCGTTACCGAATCCGCAACCGAATCTATCTTTTCCTGAGACGCGTCAAGAACCAAAACCTCGTGGCGAAGCTTCGAAAGCGTTTTCGCAAGGTTAAGTCCGAAATTTCCGAGTCCTATTACACAAAATCCCTTCATAACAATCTCTCCTTTATCCTATCGGAAGATTCATTTTCGGATAGCTTATAGGCGCTTTTTCTCGATTCATACGCATCATAACGGCGTACATGACCGAGGTTATTCCTATTCTTCCGAAAAACATAAGACATATTATCAAAAATTTTCCCGCCAACGTGAGCGACGGCGTAATTCCAACGGTTATACCTACCGTACCGAACGCCGAAAATACCTCGAAATAGGCGTCGGGAAGCGAAACGTCAGCGACAGAGGCAAGCGCAAATCCGCCTATCAAAACCGTCAAAAGACCTATCGAAAACAGCGCAAATGCTCGTCTTACCGTGTCGTCCTCTAACCTTCTTTTTCTCAATATCGCATCGCGGTCGCCGCGGATTATACTTAACGTAGAAGCAAAAACGATAATTATAGTTCCGATTTTAATACCGCCCGCCGTCGAACCTGAGTTTCCGCCGATAAACATCAAAATCATCGAGAAAAGCTCACTTCCTCCCGAAAGAGAGGCTTGGTCTATCGCGGCAAATCCCGCCGTACGGAGAGTTACGGATTGAAATACCGAGCGAGTTATTTTAGTAAAGGCATTTCCCGTACCGAGCGTTGCGGGATTATCCCACTCGAGAACGGCAATCACAAGAGCTCCGCCGAGAACGAGAACAAAGGAGGCTATCAAAACAAGTCGCGTATATAACGGAATTCGTCTGCGTTCCTTGATGAAATGACGGATATCGTCCCAAACGATAAAGCCCAATCCGCCCGAAAGAATAAGAAGCGACAAAACCAACGTAACGTAGGCGTCGTCGGCGTAATGAGCGATACTCGTAAACTCTCCGAAATGACCGCCCAAAATATCAAATCCTGCGTTACAAAACGCACTTACCGAGTGGAAAACGCTATAACAAATTCCTTTTAAAAATCCAAATTCGGGAACGAATCTAAAGGAAAGAAGAACAGCGCCGAGCCCCTCTGCAGAAAACGCGAAAAGCGTTACGCGGTAAGCGAAAGCGGCGAGGTCGGAATAAGGATCAAGATTCATCGATTGAGTAAAAAGCATCTGCTCGCGCGGTGAAACACGACGTTTAAGAAGCGTCGAAAATACCATCGCAAGCGACATAAATCCGAGACCGCCGATTTGGATAAGAAACAAAATAACGCCCTTCCCGAACCAAGACCAATAAGCCCCCGTATCGACCGTTATAAGACCGGTAACACAGGTGGCACTGGTAGCCGTGAAGAGCGCATCTATAGGCGGGGTCAATGCCCCCGCAGAGGACGAAAAGGGCATAATCAGAAGAAGCGTTCCGACGAGAATTATCGCCAGAAAGCCGAAAATGATAACATTGGTCGGCGACATACGTTTCTTCAATTTAACACCTGACAATTCGTTTTATTTTTTAAGAAAAATAGCTTAAAAGCCTATCACGAAGCTCGGAAACGTCCTTTGCGGGAACAATTCCGCATTCCTCATAAAGCTTTTCCGGTGGAGTATATCCGTATCCGACGGGAATAAGATCAATTTTCGCGTTTCTCGAAACGTTTACGTCAGCCATACCGTCACCGACGAAAAGAGCTTCATCGGGAGTGAATCCGAGCGATTCTATAAGACTTAACGTAAGCTCGGGGTTGGGTTTGCGGTCGTTATCACCGCGCACACCTCGGCAAGCCGTAAAAAGACCTTTAAAGTAATAATCGGTCATCGGAACGGCGCATCTATCGTCCTTATTCGTAACCACCGCAAGCGTTATGCCACGGGATTTAAGCTCGATCAAAAGTTCCGCCATACCCTCATAGGGAGCGGTAAGATCAAACATTCCCGAAACGTATTCCATACGGAATCTTTGACGGACCGAATCGCAAAGCTCATCGCTCGCGTCCCCGCCTATCGCCCTTTTCATAAGCATAAGTGAGCCGTTTCCGAGAAAGCTTTGGATATCCGAAACCGAATGGGTCGGATACCCGAAAGCCGTAAGAGCGCGATTTACCGCCGCGGCAATATCCGCGATAGTATCTAAAATAGTTCCGTCGAGGTCAAAAATAACTATTTTTTTATTAGTCAATGACATTTTCGAGATATACTGCGATATCCTTAACGGTACGAAGACCGGTAGCGTCATCGGGAATGGTGATATCCATTTCGTCTTCGAGAGTCATAAGCATTTCTACTATATCAAGGCTGTCCGCGCCGAGATCCTGAACGATAGCTGCATCGTCGGAAATTTCGGAAACGTCCATTCTTAACTGTTTAGCAATAACTTCTTTTACTTTGTCAATAAGCTGCATATTAAAAAACCTTTCTTTTTGCCGTTCGGCATAATAGTAAGCCTATAATAATTGATTTTTCATAAAATTACAAGTGTTTTTTATAAATTTTCACCGTGTGTTTATATTTTTGAAATTTTTTCGTCAGGCAATACAAAATATTCCGCAATATGTCGAAAAAATTTTAAGAATCTACCGTTCTTTCCTTCTCTTTTCGGTTGACGGAAAAGGAATTATGTGGTAGAATATGCTGATTAATTATATTATAGAAGAGAACTAATGTTATGTTAATTCTTGGAATAGACCCCGGACTCGCGCGCTGACGCTTTCGAATAAAAACGCACGGTTTTTATTCGGTTATCGGGATATCCGTTCGCTCGCGCCTTCGCGCCCGCACCTTGTGCGTGCACTCGCGGACATCATAGGAGTTTTTTTTCGAGGCGCATGTCCCCGAAAAAAACAA